>NZ_QHJQ01000005.1 GCF_003185655.1 Coraliomargarita sinensis
CGCAACTCGTAAACATCAGCCTTGCTAGAGACCTCGATCACTTCGTATCCTGCTAGACCTATCTTGTTAATCATCGGGGACATGGTAGCTTAATTGCTCCATGTCCCCAATCTTTGATGGAGAGCGTATTTATAGGCTGCATGCTGTACACGATTATGCACACGGAAAGCATATTTTAAAGAGGGGAGGGTGTCGTACGGAAATGTGGGATTTTGTCACTGCGATCATTTAGAGTAGACGCAAACTAAAATAGTTACATAGACGCAGAATCTAACTCAAAACGCTTATGCCAGATTCCCAGCAAAGAAAAGTTGTATACCGAAAGCTTGAAGCACTTGTTCGTGACGCGAGTGGCGTAAAGGGGGTCTTGATGTGGGTGCCATCAGAGCAGGTTTACTATTTTCGAGTTTGGGATGACCTGGCTGAGGACGACTTTCGGGACTACAAGCTACTTCACGATGATTTGAGTATTGTAATCGATAAAGGCTCTCTAGCATCACTCTATGACATTAATGGGGAGGAAGATGGTTACTTAGACCACTCGCCCGAAGTAATGAACTAAAAATCTTAGAGTAAGCTGACCGCGTCATGTCGAACGAGTTCGGGATGTGTTCGATTCTATGCAGTTTGTGAGCTTTTTGAGAGAGTTGGCCACTGCTATTTCCCACAATTCCGTAAGAGGATAGCATTGACTATTTTAATCCCCGAGTCTTATTGTAAAAATCTTATTAAAATCATTGTCCTAATTACCCTGTTAGTCTTCGGATTCGCCTTCGCTCCATCAATCTCACTCGCCGGTCGCTGTAGTCCGACCGGAACTTGTACTGCCTGTTCAAATTGCAAATACTGTAAGCATTGCTCCAAAAATGGAGGATCTTGCAGCGTATGCCGCAGCGGAAACAAAGCCCCGGATGCTGGTCACCAAGCAAAGGTCGACAATAAGGCCGAGAAGCCCAGTCAGGAGGTGAAGGCATGATCCTAAAGTATTACGTAAACGATGATGCCCAAGTCACTGGTGAGCATGAAGTTCACTCCGAGCAATGCCCTTTCTTGTGGCATATACAGTCCAAAAACGACCTTGGTAAGCATTCTATGTGCGAGACTGCTGTTGCTAGGCTCGTAGATATTACGCTAACGTTGATGGCTGTGCTACTTGCTGCCCCGATTGCCATACTAAATGATTACTGTCGAAATAGGTAGCGAGACTAGGGATCTTGAGGATCGGCAGACTGTGCAATGGATTGCCAATCAGATCGAAAATCGGAAGAACGTAGGCGAGCCCGTAGAGATAATTATTCATATCGATGAGCCGAATGCGAATATTGACCTACCTGTTAGGGATTGCCCAAGCCCTGGGGGCAGTAGCGGCGGGAGACCTCTAAATGGTAGAGAACAAGACATTGTTGATGCATGGAGATCAAGTGGTCTGTGCGAGACTGATTTTGCTGTAGGCAGCTTAATTGCCTTCCTTAAGCAAATAAAGCGCTACCTGTAGCTTGGCTTGCCTTTCGAGTGGATCAAATCGTTTAAATCCACAGTTTCCTTGTAATGAGGTAAAGGAAAGCTGTTGGGGCTGTGCTTGCTGTATACCTTTTTGCGCATGCACTGTGTGAGGATGACATAGAGAGAACTACGATGCTTACGCTGATGAGGGACCTTCAGGCGCACGTGAATGATTTCAGAAAGTAGCCTATAAGCAGGACTGCCTTCAATCTCATCTAATTTCTTGCGGAGTAAGAATTCTTTCGCCGGATCGATTTCGTCTAATTTATCTTTCGTGATACCAATGAACGAGCTTCCAAAACCCTCAGGATAAAAAGCTCTCTGGATCGATTGATAGACGGTGTGATCTTTAATGGGGTAGTCTGAAAGCGCTTCGAGTTCTTCAAGCAATCTCAAGATGCTAGAATCGAGGCTTTCAGTAACCTCCAGGTGCATAACTATGCTCATGGCTGAATCAAATTAGGTCTTTTCTTTCGGCCAAATACTCAATCGTTTGCGGCAGCTTTTGCTTCGCTAGGCTCATTAAGTAGTCGTCGGCGGAATAAGGCGGATTTTTCAGTCTGGTTCGAATTTTCTTTGCGGCCCGGCAGACTTCATCCGGATGCAGGTCTATCAAGTGTCGAATAAATTCATCTGGGTGCTGCGCTTCGACTTGATGAAGTTGCAAAACTCCCTCGGGGAAGTCCTTTAGATTAAACGTAACAATCACATCCGCATTCGAAGCAATGGCAGCCGCCAAGACATGCCTGTCTTTTGGATCAGGGAGATTTAGAGAGTCGATAAGCCCTTCATGGCCCGTTACCAGGCAGTCCGGGACGGCCTGATTCATGGCTTCTCTGGTCGCTTGAATCCTTTCAGGCTTAAGGTGTTCTTGGTTGGCCAACAGATTGCGCGTCCATTCGTTATGTATTGCTTCGCTCCATTTAGCTTTAAAGAGCCGATACGACGCCAGCTCCATCAGTAGGTCTCTGAGTGGAGCCGGATAAAGCACACAAGCATCGTATACGGCTGTAAATGAAGCGGTGAACATAACCTAATAGCCCATGCCGCCTTCCTCTTGTGCGATATTTGCCAGTTTTTGCATGGCTTCTTCATGCCGTTCATCAATCTTCTTCCGGTATTCCATGAGGTCCGCGAAGGCAATCCGGCGATGCGTGCCAACGCGATGGTAGGGGATTTCGCCTTTTTCGAGGAGTTCATTGACCAGGTAGGGGCGTGAAACTCCAAGCACATCGGCAGCTTGATTTGTGGTTAATTCTGCGTGCTGAGGTACAAGGGACACTGCGTTTCCGCGAGCCATTTGCGTTAATAGGTTCTGCAAGAGCTGAACCGCGGAACGCGGCAGGATGATCGTTTCCTCTGGCTCCCCCTTTTCATGGGGCAGGAGGATTCGAACCCCCGGTTCTGTTCCTCCTAAAAGCGGCAAAAGGTTACGGCTGGCCTCGTTGGCCAGTTTGCTATCTTCCGGCGTAGGTAAGACTGGATCTAGAGTGGGCATAGTGATGATTTGATGATTCAGGGCACCTAAGTGAATTAAGTGCAACAAGTGAAATAAACGAAAAACGTTTATCGTGTCAAGCGGCATAGTAGGACATAGTGGGACATGGAAGGACCTCTCAGGGGCCATTGATGCAGCCCCTTGCATCAATAGAGACATGCTCTAAGTCTAAAATCCCGCATTTCCGTCACACACCCCCTCAACCAAAATAGAGGCCGAAAATAGAACTATGTGGGACTAAATATCTTTATGTGAGTGCTATTAGCTTATGTGAATATCATACGCCTACGGCAGCGCGTATAGGGTAGTGAAGTATTAAAGCTTCAGTCTCTTTAAGTTCTCCTGAACCGTTTCAATTTGAGCATGCGTGTATTTCTGCGACACCTTCTTGTCAGCATGTCCGACAATACGCATTCGGTCGGTTTCGGAGAATCCAGCTTCATTCAGCCAGGTAGAGTAGCTATGCCGTAAGCTGTGAAATGAGTATTCCGAGGAGAAGCCGCGAATAAGCGGGTTTGACTTAATGTTTTCAGGCACAGATGTGCCGCGCGGAAAACATGAAGATGGCGAAGCAGTCCCGTCTTCCACCCTATCTTTCGCTCCGGGAGCTTCCGTCGTCGCCTTAGGGCTATGCTGGACAAGACGACGTGATATGTATCGTGCCATCGCCACGCGAGCCTACCGAGACAGACCTTTATGAATTCGGTCTTACTCCAAGCCCTTGGCTACATCCGGGTGAATATCCCGCAGCATTTTCTTCTCTTCGGTGGTAAACGGCTTCGTGGAAAAGACCCGCATGGTTTCGTCCTCTTTTGTTTGATAGTAGAGCATACAGCCGAAGGAACCTCCGGGCACCTCGGCCAGAAGGATTTTCAAGTCATAGCTTTCTCCCCGCTCCAAGCTGATCCAGTCGCCAAAGGCGGTCTTTGTGTTCATCCCCGCGATCGGTGGCGCATAGGGCCTGTCGTCGTCGGTAACATCGTATTTACTGTACTCATTGCTCCGGCTGCCGTCGAACACGATGCGGGAATTCAAGCGAACGATGATGGCATCGTCGGCAGCACCGCAGAACCGCATGCGCATATCTTTTTGTGGTACGTAGCTCCCTTCGTAGTAGGCTACGATACCGCTGGGTTCGATTTCTCCCTCGACGCCGAAGGAGCGGGGAGCTTTGGAGGCGGAACCCATCCCAATAATCCAGTACGATGCGTAGAGCTTATTTTCTGCGGAATAAAATTTATTGGTCCAACGCGATGCGGTCCAAGTGCCATCTGTAAAGTCGCGGATAGCATCTACTCTTTGGCTCATGCCGTTTAAATTGGTGGGGTCCCCATTTTTGTCCCGCTTTAAGTCAATCAGCGTACCTTCCAGGGTCCCGGGTGCCCGTCCAGAGTAGCCAAAGTCAGTTAGCTTAAGGTCACTGATTGCCATTTCTCTTACACCGGAAAGCCCACCGCCAAAACCACCTCCACCGCGGCCATAAACCGAGCTACTGTCTATGTTTACATCGATGTCCAGCGAGGGAATATTCAATTCAGACGGATTATTGACGACGATTGCCGGTGGTCGTGGGGGCGGTGTGGACTGGTTCCGTTGTTGGATGTTGACCTGATATTCCGGCTCTTTCTGAGGGGCGACATCAAGAGTGGCCGGTTCAAAAATTTCCGGCTCGCGTAACACGGAAGAGACCAGTTTTATCGTCCCGAAAATAACAACAGCCACAATATGCAGTATAAGGCTGACCATGATGACCAGAGCCAGCGTACTGCGTGATTTTTTACCAAAGAACTGTTTCATTTTATGGGGAAAACAGCCGGTAATTATGGTGGGGGACCAACTTTAATGGCTGCAGGCGCAATCAAGAATTGAAGTACGCGTCCCAGTCAAAGCCATCGGAAGTATCGGGTGTTGTCACCTCTTCGACTTCCTCTTGTTGCTCTCTCAAATAATTGCAGAATGCGACGTCCTCCTCGCTTAACATGTTCAGCGGAATGGTGGTTTCGAGGCCGTCGCTACGTCGGATTTTCACCTCAGCATCCAGAACCTTGACGATAGTCGCTTGTATGGTGCGCCCCTGGGTGTCGGTTAGGGTCTGCGTGGTCGAAGCGGCTCGCTCCTCAAAGTCGGCTTCACTTGTCGTCGAAGTTGCTGTCGTCGTGCTCGCGGGGGTCTCCGGTTCGACTTCAGGTTCAGGTTCAGCAGGCACCTCCGTTGTTGTCACTTCGACAGGCTCAACGGGTTCACTGCTCTCAAATACGGGAGATTCTGTAGACGGTGCTGTACTGGCCGCGCTGCTTACCGCAGAGGTATTGCCCGTGCCTTCGGGGGCCAGTGCATCTGCAGGTACGGTTATGTGGCCGAAATAATAACCGAGGGCTGCGGAAATGGCTGAACAGATTAAAATGGGGAGAATTGCTTTCATAATACAGACTGGAATTCAAACAACAAATAACTCTCTAACCATCCTGTCAAAGGCGATTAAACGCAATAAGTGGATTTTATAGATGTCATTCAGGACAGAGCCGTTTTGATCAGCGCTTCCGTGGTGGCATCCGCCCCGATTCGGCTGGCCGCTTTACGGATGAGTTTATCCGCATCCGCGGGTTTGTAGCCCAGAATCATCAAGCTACTCACCGCGTCCTGAAAATGACTCGGTTCATTGGCGGTAGCCGTTTCGCTGGCGAGGGCTTCGCCGGAGGCAGGCAGGCCCACTTTGTCCTTTAGTTCAATGACTAGGCGCTCTGCAGTCTTCTTGCCGATTCCCGGACATTTGGCGAGTAGGGCGGTATCCGAGCTGGCGATGGCGCTCCTCAGTAGTTCGGGGGACATACGGCTCAACATGCTGATAGCGATCTTCGGCCCGATTCCGGAAACTTTCTCCACCAGCAGGCGGAAGAAATCGCGGTCGTCGCGGGTGGCAAAGCCATACAATGACGCACTGTCCTCGCGGTAAACCGCCTGGGTGAAGAGGCTGCACGGCTGCCCGATTGGCGGCACTTTTTCCGCCGTGGTGACGGGAATATGAACCTCGTAGCCAACACCTGCGACATCCAGCACCACCAGCAGCGGCGTGCTTTCTAGGACGGTTCCTTTGAGATGTGCAATCACGGTATGTGATAGTGTCCGACCCAGTCCAGCTAGTCGACCAGCCCGAGCACGTCCTCCATATTGTAAACTCCGGGAGATTTTCCGACCGCCCAATGTGCTGCCCGAACCGCTCCCTGAGCGAAAATCTTACGGTCGCTCGCTTTATGAGTCAGCTCAATGCGCTCGCCGTCTCCGATGAAGTAAACGGTGTGCTCGCCGACGATATCTCCGCCGCGGATGGCATGAACGCCGATCTCCTTTTGGGGACGCGCGCCGGTCAGGCCTTGACGGCCGTGGGTGACGTGCTCGTCCGAGTAATCGTAGCTCTCTTTCAGGATTTCGATGAGTCGCTCGGCCGTGCCGCTGGGGGCATCCTTTTTGTGGTGGTGATGCATCTCCATTAGCTCGGGTTCGTATTTTTCGCCGAGTATCTGGGCTGCTTTGCGCGTCAGGAAGTTGAGTGTATTGACTCCAACCGAGTAGTTCCCTGCCCAGACAACGGGAATCTTGCCCTCAACCGCTGACAGGATCGCGCTGCGCTCCTCGGAGGTGTGTCCAGTTGTGCCAATTACGAGCGGCAGTTTGTGCTCGGCGGCGAGCACCGCGATTTTTGGGGTCACTTCATGAAAACTGAAGTCGATAACGGCCTCACAGCCTGAAATCACAGCTGAAGCATCGTCACCTGCGTCGCAGGCGGCGGCGATCATTGCGTCGTTGTCCTCGGCACAGTTGGCGATGGCTACGCCCATACGCCCCTTGGAACCGTTGAGTAGAATTTTGAGTGGCATGATTAAACGAGGCTGAGTTCGGACATGAGCGCATCGAGCGCGTCCCGGGTTTCCTGAGTCAGTTGGGCCAGCGGGAGGCGAACTTCATCGGAAGTGATGATGCCGGCCTTGTGCAGGCAATACTTGATTGGTACCGGATTGGGTTCGAGGAAGATGGACTTGAAGAATGGATAATATTTCAAGTAGGTCTCCCGGGCCTTTGAGAAGTCGTTCTTGTTTGCCGCCTGTACCATTTGCACGAGAGGGCTGACAATGAGATTGGAGGCGACGCTGATCACGCCGCTGGCTCCAGCGGACATGAAGGGGAGCGTGAGGCTGTCATCGCCGCTCATCACGGCATAGTCCGGCCCCAGCTTGCGGACGTATTCCACCACCTTTTCGCAGGAGCCTTCGGCAGCCTTCATGCAGCAGACGTGCGGGTATTTTTCGTAGAGTCTGGCGGTGACATCGACGGAAATATCGATGCCGCACCGGGAGGGGATCGAATAAAGGACGATCGGCTTTTCAGTGACTTCAGCGATCGCACTGAAGTGCTGAAAAAGCCCCTCTTGGTTTGGCTTGTTGTAGTAAGGGGCGACGACAAGGAAACCATCGGCACCGGCGCTTTCCGCCAGCTTGGTCAAAGCCACCGCTTCCGCCGTGGAATTGGAGCCCGTTCCTGCGATGACCGGGACTTTTCCTTCGGCTGCTTCAACGGTGGCCCGAATGACGACGATATGCTGCTTGTGATCGAGAGTCGGAGACTCGCCGGTAGTCCCCATCGATACGAGCCCGTTAATACCGCCCTTGATTTGATGCTCAATCAGGGTTCCGAGGCTGGCATAGTCGATATCGCCATCGCACATAGGCGTGGCCAGAGCAGTAAAAACGCCTGAAAATTGGTTTGAGTTCATGTCTCCTTCAAAAAATGATGTAAAAAGCTTATCTCCTGCTGTTTTGCACTAGAACGTGCATAAGGTTCTGACTATTCAACAGAAAAATTATTCCATCCACCAACTCTTGTTATGGCAGTTCTCGAAACCATCCACGGTCTACTCAACCTCGCTGTTGAAAACGGCGCCAGCGATATTCATCTCAAATCCAACAAGCAGGCCTACCTGCGACTGAGTGGCCGACTGGAACCGGTTGAAATGGATCCGATCACACCGGAGGATTTACGGGAATTCATCGAGCAGAGTGTACCCGAGCAATTTTACGAAGATTGGCAGAACGATCGTCAGGTCGACTATTCCTACCGGGTGGAAAATATCGGGCGTTTCCGTGTGAACGGATTTTTGCAGCGCGGGTTACCTACGGTTGTCATGCGGCACGTCAGCGACCATCCGCCGACCTTTGAGGATTTGAATATCGATGGAGATACCCTGTCCAGGCTTTGCAAGGAGAAGGACGGGATTGTCCTGCTCTGTGGTGCGACCGGCTCCGGTAAGAGTTCCACGCTTGCGGCGATGATCAACCATATCAACCGCACCTACGACAAGCACATCGTCACTCTGGAAGACCCGATTGAATTTACATACACGGACATCAAATCAATCATCAACCAGCGAGAGGTCGGGATCGATTGCCCGACCTTTGCGCACGGTATGAAAGCCGTGCTGCGTCAGGACCCGGACGTTATCCTGGTCGGTGAGATGCGCGACAAGCACACCTTTGAAACCGCTCTGCAGGCCGCGGAAACAGGGCACCTCGTTTTTGGCACTTTGCACGCTTCCAATGCCCAGCAAGCGGTTCAGCGTCTTTTCGAGTTTTTCCCTGAAGAGCGGAGGGTTGCGCTCCAACGCCAGGTGGCCTATGCGCTGAAAGCCACCATCACGCAGAAGCTCTTGCCCGCACTCGAGGGTGGGGGACGGTTTCCTGTCTCGGAATCCTTCATTCTCGATTCACTGGCCAGAAAAACGATTATGGAGGGTGACTTCGAGAAGATCGAGGCGGTGATCGAATCAGGCGAAGACAACGGCTCGAAGACATTCAATCAGGACCTCTTCCGCCTCGTGAAGGAAGGCAAGGTTACCCGGGAAGATGCGCTCAGTAGTTCCCCGAACCCGCGCCAGTTGGAGATGAACCTCAAGGGTATCTTCCTCAGCAGTGGCGGGATTGTAAATTAATCCTGCACCGGCTGGCTCGTCGCATCGGTCTGTAAGGCGGATGGTCGATTCGTAGCCTAAGTGACCGCCTGCTTCTCCGCCTGTCTGTCTTTGGCGATCAGCATATAGATGCTGGGCAGAAAAAGCAGGGTGAAGGTCGTGCCGATGGCCATGCCGCCGACAATCACCAGGCCGATGGAGTTGCGCGCTTCAGCGCCGGCTCCGGTGACCAAAACCAGCGGAAAGTGTCCGGCGACGGTGGCAACTGAGGTCATCAGGACAGGGCGAAGCCGGATTTCGGCAGCTTCCTGTATGGCCTGTAGCTTGGAACGCCCCTCGCGTTGAAGTTCATTGGCAAACTCCACGATGATAATGCCATTCTTGGCGACCAGGCCCACCAGCGTGACCAGGCCCACCTGCGAGTAAATGTTCAGGGTCGTGGTCAATCCGTTGGTCCAGAACGGAACGCCGGGTGCATTCATCTGAAGTGAGGTAAAGATCAAGGCCCCGAACATCGCCAGCGGCACGGAGCCGAGGAGTATGACGAAGGGGTCGCGGAAGCTGTTGAACTGAGCGGCAAGTACAAGAAAGATCAGAATGACCGCCAGGCCGAATGCTGGCAGGAAGGTGTTGCCTTCCTTGCGCAGTTGCCGTGCTTCGCCGGAATAATCGTAGCGGTAGCCTTCGGGGAGGATCTTATCCGCTTCTTCTTCCAGAAAGCTCAGGGCTTCGTCAAGCGGGCGGATTGCGATCCCGCTCAACTTGACCGCATTGAACTGTTGGAAACGATTCAGAGAGCGCGGTTGCACGCTCTGCTCCATCTCGGCCACCGTGCTGAGTTGGATGAGTTCATCATTCGGGCCTGAAATGTAGATGTCCTGCAGCTGGTGCGGATTGAGACGGTTGACCCGTTCGATTTGGGGGATGACTTTGTAGCTGCGTCCCTCAATATTGAAGCGGTTGACATAGCCGCCGCCCACCATAGCGCTGAGGTCCGCACCGACCGAGCGGAGGTCGAGCCCCAGGCTGCTGACCATGTCACGGTTGATCTTGTATTTCGTCTGGGGCTGATCGATTTTTGTATCGATAATTGGTGGAAATGCGAAGAGTCCGCTCTGAGCTGCTTTATTTTTAAGTATTTCCGCGAACTCCAGAATCTGTGCCGGTTCAGCAGTGGATAGAATGAGAAAGTTCATCGGGAAGTTCTCGGCGCCACCGGGCAACGGATCCGGGGTCGTTGGGAAGATATTGACCCCCGAGATACCGGCGAGGCGCTCTTGTACGATCGGCATGATGTCGAAAGTGGTCCGTTCGCGTTGGTTCCAGGTCCTTAGAATCATACCGCTGAAGCCTCCCTGGGGATTGGTCAGCTGAAAGGTGTAATCGGTCTCGGGTATGGAGAAATAGGTGTCATTGGCCTTTTCCGTGTAGCGGACGTTCTCCTCGATCGACTGGTTGGCCGGGGCGTCAACGATGCCAAAAATAACACCCTGGTCTTCCTTGGGGGCCAATTCCTTGGACGAGATCATGAACATCGGAACACAGAATAATGTGAGGAGTAGCCATGCGCCGTACAGGGCCCAGCGGCATTTCAGAGAGACGGAAAGCAGGCGTCCGTATACCCGTCGCAGGCTCGCGAACCCGTTGTTAATCAAGCGGGCCAAACCCTTATGCTCGCCGGAAGCGAGCACCTTGGAGGAAAGCATCGGACTCAGGGTGAGCGCCACGATGGATGAGACGATGACCGCACCGCTCAAAGTGAGGGCGAACTCCTGAAAAAGTGACCCGGTCAACCCGCCCTGAAAGGCAATCGGCAAATAGACGGCAACCAAAACCAGGGTGGTCGCAATCACCGGGCCGATCAGTTCCCTCACGCCGCGCAGTGCCGACTCCATTTTCGAATGTCCGTTCTCGATGTGTCGCTCGATATTTTCCACGACAATGATGGCATCGTCCACCACCAGTCCGACGGAAAGAACCACGGCGAGTAGAGTGAGCAGATTGATCGTAAAGCCGAAAATCTGCATCAGGAATATCGCACCAATCAAAGAAATGGGGATGGCCAGCACCGGAACCAGAACCGTGCGGATGCGTCCCATGAAAAGAAAGATCACCGTCATCACGATCAGTAGTGTTTCCATCAGCGTCTTTACGACTTCGGCGATCGACTCCTCAATGTAGACGGTCGAATCATAGCCGATGTCTGCGCTCAATCCGGTTGGCAGCTCTTTCTTGATCGAATCAAGTTCCTCTCGGACCGCGCGTATGACATCGACGGTGTTCGCATCGGGCAGAACCTGCATGCCAATAAAAACCGCCCGCTCGCCCGAAAAGCGAACCTCGGAATCGTAGTCTTCACCGCCCAGTTCGACCGTGGCGATGTCTTTGATCCGTATGATGGTATCCTCACGGTTGAGAATCGCCAATTCTTCAAAGTCTTCAACGGTATTGAGGTCGGTGTTGGCCGTGAGATTGACCCGGACCAAATTGCCTTTGGTTTGTCCGATCGCAGATAAATAGTTGTTGGCCGCGAGTTCTTCCCTGACCCTTGAGGCGGTTACACCAAGTGCGGCCATGCGGTCCGGGTCGAGCCAAATGCGCATGGCGAAGGTGCGCCCACCCAGAATTTCGGCTTCCTGTACACCGGGCACGGCTGTGAGTCGTGGTTGTACCACACGCACAAGATAGTCGGTGATTTCGTTGGCTTTCAGAATCTCGGAAGAGAAGGAGAGGTAGGCTGCGGCCCGTGCACTGTTGGCGGACTCGATGTTGATCACGGGTACCTCGGCTTCGGGGGGGAGGTCGTTGCGAACTTGATCCACTTTCGAACTGATCTCGGCCAACGCCTTGGTCGAGTCGTAGTTCAGTTCCAGACGTATCGTGATGGTGGAGAGTCCGAGAGCGCTGCTGGAGCTGATGTAGTCGATCCCGTTTGCGGTCGCGATGGCACGCTCCAGCGGTGTGGTAATAAAGCCACGCACCAAAGCCGCATCGGCACCTGTATAGACGGTCGTCACCGTGACGGAGGCATTTTCATTCTGCGGATACTGCCGGACGGTCAATGTTTTGATCGCCTGCAGGCCGGCAATGACAATGATGAGGGTGACGACCAGTGAGAGGACGGGCTTCCTGACAAAAATGTCGGTAAATGCGGTTTGTTTTTCCATGCCGTGAGATCGAAGCGAGCAGCTTTGAGGCGGTTCTAGGTGTTGTTCGGTCTCGGCTCGGTCTTTGGCTCCGGGGCGAGTTCGTTGTTGATCCGGATACGGCTGCCGTTCCGCAGCTTGAAGCCTCCGGCGGATACGATCCTTTCACCCGGCTTCAGGCCTTCTACAATGCTGACATAATCCCCACGTGTCTGGCCGATACGTATAAATTTCTGTCTGGCAGTCAGCTGCCCCTCGCCGTTTTCGGCCCCCTCGCTCTCTTCGATGACAAAGACCGAGTTCCCATAAGGAGCATACAAAATTGCGGTGCTGGGTACGGCCACCACCTGCCGCTGGTCGGGAAGGTTGATCTCGATCTCCACAAACAGGCCGGACCGCAGCAGGCCATCAGCATTTTGTAGGGTTCCCTGCAGAGCGACCGAGCGTGTGGTGGCGTCGATCTCCGGACTGATGGCTGTGAGCTCACCTTGAAACTCCTTCTCCGGATAAGCATCGCTGCGTACGGTCAGGGGGATGGACTTCTCGATCTGAGACAAATCCTTCTGGGGCAAGCTGAAGTTGGCGTAGACGTTTTCGTCGGACTGCAGGTTGACAATGGGAGAGCCAAGAGGGACGTATTGGCCAAGATTGATTTGGCGAATGCCCACGCGCCCATCGAAAGGCGCCTTGATCGTCTTACGGTCAATTACCGCGTTGATGTTCTCAATCTCCGCCTGCGCGCGTTCCAGATCCGCCGCCGCCGAGTCCAGCCGGGATTCCGGTATACTGCCTGAAGCTCTCAGGCTTTTCGCCCGCTCGTATTCAAGGTCGGCTAACTTTGCCGTTGCAACCGCGGCCCGCAGTTGTGCTTTCTCCACGTCAATGTCGAGCTGAACCAGTAGATCGCCTTTCTGAACCTCCTGTCCGTTCTCAAAAGCGATCGCATCGACTAAGCCGGAGGTCTCGCTCTCGATCAGAATCCCCTGCACTGGCTCAATTGTGCCCACGGCACGCAAACGGGTCTGCCACACCTGGGTGCTGGCTTCTGTCGATGATACGGTTTCCGGGGGAGGGCCGCCGTTGGCACCAGCTTCGGCCATCGCACCGAACTGCATCATTTTCGTGCCGACAAGAAACGCGATTAACAGAATCACGCCCAAAAATAGGCTGAGAATGAAGATGGTTTTTTTCATACGTAGATTGTGCGGTCGAATCGGTCTGCTTGATATTGAATAGTGAGTGATGCCCGATCCGTAAACGAAATCAAACACTTGTTTGAAATAATCGCAATTTTTAGAAGAACTTACTTTTTGGAAAATTTTCGAAAAACTCAGTTGACGGGCTATAGAGGGGTTCACTTAATCGCGCGCTTACGAATGAGGCCAGATAGCTCAGTTGGTAGAGCAGAGGACTGAAAATCCTTGTGTCCGCAGTTCGATTCTGCGTCTGGCCACCATTCAAAAGCCACCCTTAAATGGGTGGTTTTTTTTTATGTCGTCCATCCGTGTTTGCTGTGGGGAGCGTTGGGGCAGCGGACATTACCAAGCCGGGATGGCATCTTTACAATCGATCACTTTCCGGTGTTGCTTTCATTTTAGCCTGCTTTAATTCCATAATCATGGCGGAACGTAAGATTTACAGCACCTACGAGAAGGCACTGGCGATCAATCTCGACGAAACCCGTTACGGGGTTTTTGCCGAGATCGGAGCGGGGCAGGAGACGGCGAACTGGTTTTTTCGGGTCTCCGGCAGCAAAGGCACGGTGGCCAAAACGATTTCGGCCTACGACATGACGATGAGTGACGCCATCTACGGTAAGGCCAAGCGTTATGTGTCGGAATCGCGGCTAAGCTCCATGCTGGAGTACGAGTATGGCATCCTTGAAGATCGGCTGGGCGCGGAGCGGGGAAAAGACACGACCTTCTTTTCCTTCTGTAATACGGTCCGGGCAAGGGGCTATCAGGACACGGAAGAGTGCTACGGTTGGCTGGGGATACGCTTGCAGCTCAAGCCGCAAACCGAGCCTTGCGATATTGTTCTGCATGTACGCCTTCTGGATGAGACGAATGCCGATCAAATGGAGGCACTCGGTAAGCTGGGAGTGAATCTAATTCATGCGGCCTTCAATTACAGGGACAATCTGCAGAGTTTCGTTGATTCGCTGAGGGATGGCATTTCCAACTGGAGTATCGAAGTGGATATGTTGCGTTTTACCGGAGAGGGCTTCCGCTATGTCGATAACCGTTTGTGCGCACTGCAACTCGTGCAAAGCGGGCTTTCCGATGCAGCCATGTTCAATGAAAAGGGCGAGGTGGTGCAAGCGGCAGATGCTCTATACAAGCGCCCGATTCTACTGCTGCGCGGTAGTTTCAATCCCGTGTTGAAGCTGCACTTGGATATGATTCAGCAATCCCGAAAGGTTTTTTCCGGTGTGATCTCTGAAGAGCAGCGCGACCGTGCCATGGAGATTTGCGAGATCAGTATGAACAATCTTTTGCGGGATGGCGGTGCGGTCGACCACGAGGACTTTATCGACCGGGCGGATGCCCTGCAGGAGCTTGGGAAGACCGTATTGATCAGCCGCACAGCCGAGTTTCACCGCATCGCGACCTACCTCAGCCGCTACACGGAAGAGCCGATTGCCATCATCCTGAGTATCGGGCTACTGAATGAATTGTTTAAAGCCAAATGGTCGGAGAACTTGCCCGGTGGTATTCTCGAATCCTTCGGCCGGCTCTTTAAAAACCGGGTGCAACTTTTCGTCTATCCCTGGCATAACACGCACAGCATGGAGTTGGTTACAGCGGAAAATTTCAAAGCGCCCGACAGTTGGGAGCATTTCTACCAGCATTTGCTGGAGAATAAACGTGTTTTACCGATTGGAGTGGGGGATCCCAGCTTATTGGCCAAGACCAGCCGGAAAATCCTAAAAATGATCGAAGATAACGACGAGGATTGGCAGAATTGGGTGCCGCCGGAAGCGCACGACATGGTGCGTCGTCGATGCGGTCGTAACGCTTAGAACCGATGGCGCTGCTATGGAGTCATGAGGCTGACGGAAGCCACTATGAGGTGCGTTCAGCGGGAGCCAGCTTGCGTCTCTATCGTAACGGGGTGAATCATTCCCAGTGGAATCCGAATCGGCCTCTGTCCGGTTCGATCTGGGATCTGATCACTCTACCTGCACTACATCGGCCCACAGGGGCCCTTGGTGACGCGCTCATGCTTGGTTTCGGCGCGGGGGCAGTAGCCCGTCAATTGTGCGACCTTGCAGGCATCAAACGCTTGGTCGGTGTGGAGATGGATCCGATGCACCTTTCCATCGCCCAGGGTTTTTTTGAGTGCTCCGAGCAATTTGAACTGGTGGCTGCCGATGCGGTGGAGTGGGTTGGCGAGGGGGATGAGTCGCCGCAGTATGACTTAATCATCGACGACCTATACAGCGAAGAGGACGGCATGCCCGTCCGGTGTGCGCCTATGGATAAAAACTGGTTTAACTGCTTGGTGGGATTGCTGAAGCCCGGAGGTATTCTGGTGCTTAATACGATCGAGCCGGAAAAGGTGAATCATCTGCCTCTTTTGAAAGACCGGAAATTGAAGTCCCGGTTGCCCCATGCCATGATGTATCAAATCGACGGATACGAGAATCGGGTTCTGGCCTTTAGTGATGAGGCGTTTGACCGGAAAGGTCTCGATTCCGCGCTTCGTGCCATCTGCCGCAAGTACCCGCGCTGCTATGGAGTAGGGAAGCGCTACATGTTTTCGGGAATTTGACCGGCTGTCTCCGGTGGGGCGCTGGGTTCCCGCTTCAATGAAGTAATGATGACCTGGCCTTTTTCGACACCTTCAAAACGGAAGAGGTATTTCTCACCTTGATGTTCCCGTTCGATCTTTTCGCCCGAGCGGAACGCCATTCCGTCAATGAAGACGGTTCCGTTGTTATCTCCACCCGTTCCCTCGTACCAGGCACCGATACGTATTTTGTTGGCCACTTCAACCCAACGGCTGCGTTCATCAGACGCGTTCGGCGCGCGCAGTACGTAGTCGTCAGTCAAACTGTTGCTTAGTTCTGATTCGGGGAAGAAGTCACTTATGGATTCTTCAGGCTCAAACTCGGGCTCGTGAAGCGCCTGTTTCTCTCTACTTTTATTTTCAGAGGGCGGTTCCGGAAAATCGCTGAAGGTATTTACCGGCACGTAATAGTCCACGCGATTGCTCTCTGCGTGAGAGCTTCTGGGAAAGGCACCCGTATTAAACTGACTTGCGGCCGCGAATTCTGCAGTTTGTGCTTCAGCTGTGGAGGCTGTTGCGGCTTCGCTGTCCAGCCATTCCCGTACGTTGACAGAGCTGTTTTCGGAACGGGCTGAGGTTTCCGCTGAGGTGGGGCCGTCACCTGCACCCAAAGGAGAAGCTTCAAAACTGGTTTCAGTTACAGGATAGTAACCGGTCTCCTGGAAAACGACCAGATCCATGAGTTCTTTATTGATGCTGTTTTCAGAATTGGACTGAAAAGCGGATAGCATCCGACCGGCAGTTCCTGTGCCGGCGTTTTGAGAAAACAATTTCTCGCCCCGGCCGGTCGGGACATTACCAGCGGAGAAAGGTGGTAAGTCGGGGGGTATGCCGCTACCGCCACCGGTAGCCGACTCAAGGTCACGCCGCATACCATCGATGTCGGCATTTCGAAATGTTTCCATGAGTTGCCCCGAGTTCGCTTTTAAATCCGCTATTTGACCGCGAACTTTAGCCATCTCGTTGCCGAAGTCCTCATCGCCGATGATGCTTTTTAAAAGGCCGGCAAATTCTTCACTCCCTTCGCCTCCGATTTCCATGCCCTGCAGGTTTCTGGCGATCTCCCGGATTGAATCCAGGGTAGGTGGCACGTCGTCGTCTTCTGCCATCCCCTCAGGCAAGTCCTCGGTGAAGCCGTAAACTTTGTTCATGTCCTTCATGAAATTGGCCAGATTTTCGAGGTCTTCCGGGGTGGCGTTCTTCAGGTTCTCCAGTGAGTAGCGATTCTGAAGATCGACACCCTGCTCCTGCATGAAAGAGCTCATGGCCGCACGGTATTCGGCCAGTTCTTCTTCCGACATGCTCTCCATGTAGGCTCGGCGTTCCTGAATGAACTGGACTCCCGAAGCGAGGTCCTTGGAGAGGGTTTCCTGCTCCTTCTCCGAGGATAGAAAGGCCAGTGTCGCCAGTGCTTCTTTAAGGATTCTACCGATGTTGCTGTTACTTTCACCACGGAAATTCTTGGCCTGTTCCATGAGTTGCTTGGTGCGCTCATTCGAAACCCCGGCATACTCGGCAAAGCGTTGGCCCTCCGGCATCAGCTTAAGCGAAAGGATGGGCGTGTAGTGGGCGAGTGCCAGCTGGGCCGCTACGATGACGATCGAGCTGAGGATCGTCCCGAGGACTGGAATCGCCACCAGTTTGTAGACCAGAATCAGACTGGTGAGGAAGAGGACGAAACCCACCGCGACCATGATCAGGATCGCATCCACGCCGCCCAAATAATGCGCATTATTGAGCAGGAAGACCCGCATGAAGACCAGCAGGAGCGCAATGATCATCCCGGTCAGCCACTTGGCATCGACGAAGCCCTTGGTCAGTAGTTTGCAGGCAATAATGACAATGATGCCCAACACAAAGACCGAGGCCAAGTGAAGGAGGGCGTCGAGCGCCAGAACTACGAATTCATTCGAGAGGAGAGCTTCCATACTACGGTGAGCTTGGTTTACCCTGTTTCCGCAAATCTTTCCCGCAAGACCAAAGACAATCACACGTATAATCAAAGTTTTGAGAAAATCTCAAAAAAACCCTTTACACGAAACCTTCTGAGACCTTTATTCCAGCGCTTTCACATATTGCAGGGTGGAGCAGCCCGGTAGCTCGTCAGGCTCATAACCTGAAGGTCCCTGGTTCAAATCCAGGCCCTGCACCCAATTTAAGCCCGTTAAGTCACTGACTTAGCGGGCTTTATTGTATCTGGTGAAAATCCGGCGATTCACCATGTTTGGCTCGTGAAGACTGGCGAAGACCTGCGAAGACAGACGGCAAAGCCAAACAATATACCAAACATGCTTGTTTGGCTTTTTGAAAACCAAACATGGTTCCAGAGGCTATAAACTATAATAATTCGGCCTGAACTATAATTTATCTTGTGCCTTACGTGGATTGAATCAGGTTGGAGCGCATGTCGAGCCCCGATCCAAGCCCCAAGAATGCTGCCCTCGGAGAGGTTCTCCGTGCGGTTGTGGATGATCGCGGCCTGCGCCAGAAGGTTCTGGCGGGTAAAATCGGAATTACCGAGGCGAGCCTCTCGAACATTTTGAACGGCAAGGCCCGTCCGCGGCAGCTGACGCTGACTCGGCTCATCGAGCAACTCCAGCCCAGCGCCGAGGAGCAGCAGCGGATCCTAGCCGCCTACGACCATGCCGAGATGGCCGAGTTGCCCGAACGACCGTCTTCGCCGGAGCAGCCGATTCCTCTGGATGAGATGGAGCGAGTGAAGCGCTATATGGAGATCAAGTCGATGTCCGTCACCTTCCAGGATGACGTTGAGAAAGAGCTGGATCGCACGGGTCTCGATTTTCAACGCGCCTATAGGCAGGAGAATCTCATCTGCGACTTCCTGCTCCCTGGGCCTCCGCGTATCGCAGTGGACTGTAAATATAATGTGAACCGCGATTGGGATCGTACCGTTGCCTCGGTCAAACTGCTCAAGGGGCATTTGGATCTGGAAATTGTCTTGGTAGTCGTGCCCTACGAAAATGACACGACCCTCGCGGAGGCGGATCGTATTACCGAGCAAGGTGGTAAGATTGTCTGTGTGGCTGATTTGGAGGCTTCTTTGAGACTTCTAGGCCATGGGAAAGGAGCCTCGCTATGAAAACCGATAAGGGCCAAGGAGGGACATCAGTTACAAAGGCAGAGGAGTTTGAGGTTGCCGAGAATCTTCGCCCTTATTTGAACCAAATCGCTGAGAGGCTCTGGTCTGGCCATGCTGCTATTATGGTTGGCTCTGGCTTTAGTAAGAACGCCAAGCTTAATAGTAGCGCATCGTGTTCAGGCTTTCCCGACTGGTCCCAGTTGGGAGATCTCTTTTACGAGAAAGTTCACGGTAAGTTACCCGATGCTTCCGGTAAATATATGAACGTCCTGAAGCTTGCTGACGAAGTCCACGCTTCACTTGGTCGTCCAGTGCTGGATCAGTTGCTCAGGGATTCTATTCCCGATCTCGATTATGAGCCATCAGCATTGCATTTGAAATTACTTCAGTTGCCCTGGACGGACGTCTTTACCACAAATTATGACACGCTCTTGGAGCGAGCCTCTACCTCCGTATCAAATCAGAGGTTTGACGTGGTTGTTAACAAAGAGGATCTCGTTTATTCATCAAAACCTCGGATCATCAAATTACACGGTAGCTTTCCTTCGGAGAGGCCATTTGTGATTACCGAGGAAGACTACCGCAAATACCCAAAGGTGTATGCACCATTCGTAAACACTGTGCAGCAGTCGCTGCTTGAAAATACCTTATGCTTGGTTGGGTTTTCAGGCGACGATCCGAATTTCCTACAGTGGATAGGATGGATCAGAGACAATCTTGGCCAACTAAATGCCCCAAAAATCTTCCTCGTAGGTGTCATTAATCTCTCCAGTGCCCAGAGAAAGCTGCTGGAAATGAGAAATATTGTCGTTCTGAACATGGCCGAATGTCCGGACATTGATTCGAACTTATATTATGAGGGGTTAGAGCGTTTCTTTGATTTTCTTTCTTCGAAAGAAAAAACTGATTCTGCATTAGGCTGGCCCTCATCAAGTTCGAAGCTTTTCCCAGACCCGCATAAAGATAGGCAAGAGCAGTTCGATGCAACCGTCTCGGCTTGGGAGAAACAAAGGAAGTCTTATCCGGGTTGGGTTGTTGTTCCTGAGGACCGACGTAGTTCTCTTTGGAGTTACACTGAGCACTGGTGCTATTTCCTCAGAGAGAACGACGATGTGGATGAATGGCAGGACCTCAGATGGTTCCATGAACTTGTCTGGCGTATGGACAAAAGCCTGTGCCCAATCTTTAATGATCAGGCACCTCTGATCTCAAGAGTATTGGATAAGTATCGACCGAAGATTTGGGACGATGGCAGCTCCAGACGTTCTCTCGAAGAGGAAATGGAGATGTGGATAGGGCTACAAATTCACATGCTTCGGTATTATCGTGAAGAGGGACTCCATCCCGAATGGGATAAAACTTATTCGGAGCTATTGACGCGTTGGGAAATGCTTTCACCTAGTCAACAATCTAAGGTGTTTTACGAACAGTCTTTGAATGCACTATTTAGTGCCGATATCCCAAAGCTCAAAACTTCCTTGAGTAACTGGCATCCAAATGAGTCTTTGCCATTGATGGAGGCAAAGCGTGCTATGTTGCTCGCTGAAATTGGAAAGGTAAATGAGGCCGCCGCAATTTTAGCGAATGCGCTCGATCAGGTGCGATCAAAGCGCAATCTTAAGCCGGTATCGAACAACTACAGTCTAGTATCGCAAGAGGCTTATATCATGGTCTTGTACAAATACGTAAAAGATACAGCTTCGTTCCATACCGAACTTATCGAGTCTGATGCAGAAGAGATCAGTGAGGTCCGTGACTTGTATCGGGATAAAGGTAACAGCGAAGACGATTGGGTCGCTTTATCGAATAACAGAATCGGAGACAGGAAGAAAGAATGGGAGGACCTGGTCAGAGAACTTAGAAGTAAGAAGCGGATTGAGGAGCTAAAGCTCTACCAAGAAAGGTGGAATAGTCTTAAAAGGTATAAATGTGACCCTTGGAATGAAGTTCGTGTCTTCTCTGCACACTTGGAACGTCCGCCTAAAAAGTTTGAGGCCGTCAGCATAATCTCAGGCTTTGATGTGGGGCGGTTCTCGCAAACTCAGCACATGGGTGGTGACAAAGAGTTATTATTCGGATATGCATTTCTACGCTTTTTTGAGGATACGGGTTTAGTATTTAGAATCTCTGATACAACTTCTGAGAAAAATTCTGCTGAGGGTGCTTTGAGAAGAATATCGAAGTATGCACCATACTGGGCTACAGCCACACTCCTGCGACTCGGCGATGAAAAACTGGTAGATGTTCTTTATAATAGAGAGTCGCTGGTTCGTTACTCTCAGCCGTTGGTCGATCAATTGATTGGGGATTACCTGTCGATCCTTGAAAAAGTTAAGGTCGATATTGTCGGGGGAAATCGAATCTACCGAGACAACTTTGGGGTGACTTTAGCGGCTATTGTTCCCGAGATCTTATCGCGCCTTTGCACTAAGTGCACTGATGAAAAGCGATTTCTGCTGCTTAATTTCCTCAAAGGGGTCTATGAATCGGAAGATCGCGGGAAATATAAGAAGATCCGCACTTTAACTGAGCGGTTAGTCACGTCGTTCAGTTCCTCCCATAAAGCTGCACTTGTCGAGAAGCTCCTCGAATTTCCCATTCTTGAGAATCTAAACATTATCGACGAAGGTGAATTCGTAAATCCATTACACTTCGTTGACCTCACCGAGAATGAAATCAGGCAATTGAAAGGCATTAATTGTAGGGATTCAGTTTCAGAATTTCTTAGCAAAGCCCGTAGCTCGAATAGCAAAACAAGGACTTGGGCGACCCTTAGCCTTGGGAACCTGTACCGATGGGGACTTCTTAATAAATCGGAACAGAATCAGTTCGCTGAAGCACTTTGGTCCAAGTTGGATCAACATGGCCTCCCAGCCGATACCGGCTTCTATCGGTTCGCTTACCTAAACATGCCTTGTCCTGAGAATGTTAAAGTTGTTGAGCGGATCAGGGAATTTTTACATGAGGCCGAATTCCCTGTTCAGAGTAAAAGGACAGAGAAGAACGTTCATATTCTCGCAGGAGATATTTTACTCTGCCGTGAACTACTCGGAGCAAATAACTTTTTGAAGTGGCGCAAGAAGGACATTCGGATGCTCACGGCAAAGCTTTCAGAATGGTGGGATTGCGACAAAAGTCAGTTAGTTCAAAACAAGCAACAAGCGGGAGCATGGGCTGATATCGGTAACGAATTCAAAAGTCGCTTCGAGAAAATGGAGAATGTTCTGGCCCGAATAATTGTTCCTCAGGCGGTAAAACTTGACCTGGATGATTCACTAGCCGTCTCCAGGAGAATCTTGCAAGAGTTGAACGACCGAAATGTAACTGCACTCCGGCTGAAGGTCGCACTAGAAATTCACGAGTCTGCCAATTCAGAGATGATTAGCTCTGAGGTAGGTCAATTGCTTTCCTCAAATAGTAGCGAGGATGTCGTCGAAGCGATTCGTGCCATTGACGTCTTACTGAGCCTTCCAGGAGATAGTGAAGTGGTATCTGTTTTAGATCAGACCGTAAATGAACTAGCTCTCAAGATCCGCTGGCGGCAGACTACCGAACTTCCAGTTTCCATTGATCTGATGGAATCAGTAGCGAGAAAGTATCCAGATTTAATCGTCGGAGAGGTCAAAGAATCCATCCTCGGAGGGCTCGATGCTATTAGTAATGAAACAGGTTATGATATTGATTCATCTGCATTTTCAGAACGCCTGTTTCTTAGGGTCAAAACAGCCGGGTTGGCATCTACTCTGAGCGAAATTTGTTTTAAGAATGGCGAGGCACTCCCAGATCCGCTTCGGAAATGGAAGGCTATCTGCAGAAACCCTGATGAGTTCGCCGAAGTCAGAAATGCATGGAAGGCATGCGTCGCAACCGGAAAAGGTTAAATCTTTAGCATGAACGCCGTAGAAATCGAAGAAGCAGTATCCATGCTGGCCGAGCAGCCTTTCGAGGCTGATGCGTTCCCGTATGCCTTCCTGGAGGCCTTTGGCAATAAGGCGACGACGATCAAGCGCCTGAAAAGCGGCGCGACCAATAAATCGGATGTCGGCGGCGTCTTGCAGCGTGGCAACATTCATATCAAGACGTGTGATGAGGGTGAAGTCGCCACCACACTGGATGCGCTTCGTGAGAGCCCTTCCACTGCGAAGCAGAAAGCTCGCTTCATTTTGGCTACCGATGGCAGCGATTTTCAGGCTGAAGACCTGGAAGGCGGCGACACGATTGCCTGTGACTTCAGTGATTTCTCCAACTATTTCGGATTTTTCCTCGAACTGGCTGGAATCAGCACGGTTCGCCAGATCAAGGAAAACGCCTTCGATATTAAGGCAACGAGCCGCCTAAACCGTCTCTATGTCGAACTGTTGAAGGACAACCCTGAATGGGGCACGGAAGCCCGCCGCCATGAGATGAATCACTTCATGGCACGTCTCATTTTCTGCTTCTTTGCCGAGGATACCGATATTTTCAACGGCAGCGGCTTGTTCACGGCCACCGTTGAGCAGATGAGTGATAGGGATTCTTCAAATACCCATGAGATTATCGCGGAAATTTTTCGTGCCATGGACACGAAAATTGAGGATCGTGCAGCTGGCAATTTTCGGCCATGGGCAAATCAGTTTCCTCTGGTTAATGGCGGTCTCTTTTCGGGCAGCCTCGAAGCACCTCGGTTCAGCAAGATTGCACGCTCCTACCTGTTGCATGTAGGCAATCTGGATTGGACGAAGATCAATCCAGATATTTTTGGCTCCATGATTCAGGCCGTGGCCGATGATGAAGAGCGCGGCGCACTCGGGATGCACTACACCAGTGTCCCAAATATCCTGAAAGTGCTCAATCCACTCTTCTTGGATGACCTTCGAGCCAAGCTTGAAGAGGCCGAAGACAATTCTCGAAAGCTCCTCAATCTCCGCAACCGCATTGCTCGAATCCGCGTTTTCGACCCTGCTTGTGGCTCAGGTAATTTCCTCGTCATTGCCTATAAGGAAATGCGGGCTATTGAGGCGGAAATCAATTTGCGTCGTGGAGAACGCGAGCGTCGGACTAATATCCCACTGACAAATTTCCGTGGTATTGAACTGCGAGACTTTTCTGCCGAAGTCGCTCGTTTGGCACTCATCATCGCCGAATACCAATGCGATGTGAGGTATCGTGGCCAGAAAGAAGCACTGGCTGAATTTCTACCTCTTGAAAAAGCCAACTGGATTACCTGTGGCAATGCTCTCCGGCTTGATTGGCTAAGTATCTGCCCGCCAACAGGAAAAGGCGTAAAACATCGAACAGAGGATTTCTTTGAAACGCCACTCGACCAAGCTGAAATTGATTTCAAGAATGAGGGGGGAGAAACCTATATTTGTGGCAATCCTCCATACAAGGGTGGCACAGAACAGAACTCTGAGCAAAAATCTGATATGGCGTCAGTTTTCTCAGATGTTACTTCAACGTGGAAATCACTAGACTACATATCTGGCTGGTTCTACAAATTTGCTCTCTACTCGCGAGCCACAGACTCTGCCTGTGCCTTTGTTAGCACAAATTCAATCTGCCAAGGTGAGCAAGTTGCTAGGCTATGGCCGCTAATATTAAATGACATATTAGCCATCAATTTTGCGCACACATCTTTCAAGTGGAAAAACCTAGCCGCCCACAACGCAGGTGTGACCGTAGTTATAATTGGTTTATCCAGAGATAACAGTTCCTCTAGAAAAATTTACGCTATAGATTCGGATGGCTCTCCAAGTTGTCGCGTGGTTGATAATATTAACGCTTACCTAATCGGGCAAAAAAACGTAACTGTAAAGGCACTTAGTAATCCAATTTCTGAAATTAGCGAAATTACGATAGGCAGTAAACCAGTAGACGGTGGGTTTCTTACGTTAGATGTCCATGAAAAGGATTTGATTGAATCGTCGAATAAAGATTCAATCCGATTCATTCGCCCGTATTATGGTTCGGCGGAATACATTAAGGGGAGTTCTAGATATTGCATCTGGGTTTTAGATGATGATCTTGAAGATGCTAGAAACATTCCTCTAATTGAAGAGCGTTTTAAGTTGGTTGAGGAATTTAGATCGAAAAGTAAGAAGGCTCTGACTCGTTCAGATGCATCCCGTCCTCATAGATTTCAACAAGTGCGGCAGACAGGTGGTGAAACCACCTTAATTATTCCTGCCGTAAGTTCTGAGAGAAGGCCATATTTACCTATTGGATTACTGCCCGATGGTTCAATTTTATCTAATAGTGCATTTGGGCTGTATGATGCCCCGTTGTGGCATATGTCCCTCGTAGCATCAAAGATGCATCTCGTTTGGGTGTCTACAGTTTGCGGCCAATTGGAGACGCGAATCAGGTATTCGAATACTCTCGGGTGGAATACATTTCCTGTTCCAAAATTAACGGAGTCTAATAAAGCAGAACTTACGCAGTGCTCGGAAAATATACTTTTAGCTAGAGAGTCTCATTTTCCCAATAATATAGCCGACCTATACGACCCCGAAAAAATGCCACATGACCTTCGCAAAGCCCATGAACGAAACGACGAAGTGCTGGAGCGCATCTACATAGGTAGGCGCTTTAAAAACGACACCGAGCGGCTAGAAAAGCTTTTTGAACTCTACACTAAAATGACAGGAGGCAAACAATGAGCCAATTACTGCAAGAGCTCTGTTTGGCACCAGTAGACAACAAGCCTGCACTCTCTGGTCTAGTTTCCGTTCACGACGACACACTGCCACCTGAATCAATTGCGGAATCTGTGGCACGCCGCGAAGCTTCTCTCCTCAAGGATGAAAAGCAAAATGAAGTATGTGGTATTGATTTTATATTCTTCCGCCGTTTTAGCGACGGGCGTTCGCCTCAGGTCGCAGCATACGTTGTAGACAACTCAAAGAGCCTTTACAGCAAAGATGCCCTAGCTGAGTTACATCGAAGAGTCTGGCTCAATGGATCAGCCCCATTGCTCTATGTGGAATGGCCAACTCAAGTCGATATCTTGAGATGTGCAACAAAGCCTGACTTCTGGAACAGTCGCTCAGGCGATTATGAATATTCCGCTGCTGAAAGTATAAGGATAGCCTCCGATGCATCGCGAGCTCTAGATGAAAACAAAGTTAAAAGGTTTTCAGCATTCCGACTTTCTACGGGCACATTCTGGGAGGACAATGCGAATAAAGATTGGGCGCGTGCGGATAGCGCAGCGCACAAGCTACTTTTGCTTGCTACAATTGAGGCCGACAATTGCTTGCAAAAAGAAGCAGCAAAAGATGTTCAGCCTGTGATGCGCAGACTGCTATTGTTGTTTGTTTTCGCTAAGTATTTAGAGGATAGAGGCGTTTTTCCGGACGGATGGTTCGAAGACTACAAACAAGGAGCATCCAGCTTTATAGATGTCCTTAAAAGCACCGATACCACCGCCGTGGAAAAGATGCTAAATTCGCTCAAAGAAAAATTTAACGGAGACATTTTTACATTAGAAAATTTCGGTGGAACACTGACTCCCCAAGTTCTCACACAGTTTGTTGATTTATTGGAAGCAAAGACGCTTAAGCGTCAGCGATATCTGTGGGAACAGTATTCATTCCGCTTCATTCCCGTAAGTGTGCTGAGTCATTTGTATCAACACTTTGCTCAGTCAGGTAAAGGTGCGATTTACACACCACCATTTGTTGCCGACCTAATTTTGGATCATGTATTGCCCTACGATAAGATTCAGGGGAATGAAAAAATCCTCGACCCGACGTGCGGATCAGGCGTTTTTCTGGTGGGTGCATTTCGCCGTCTCATTCATTACTGGCAGAGCAATAATGATTGGAGTCGCCCTCGTGTCAGGCAGCTGAAGGACATTCTAAGAAGGTCAATTTTTGGAGTCGAACACCTAACAGAAGCAGCCAATGTTGCCGCTCTTAATCTTGCACTTGCTGTCTGCGATGCCTTGCAGCCTAGGGTCATCTGGGATCACTTGAAGTTTGATACGCTATTAGGGAGAAACCTATTCGTAGGTGATTTCTTTGAGAATCTCGATAATCTGAAAGATGCTGCGCCAAACGGGTTTTCCTGTATCGTCGGCAACCCTCCATTTCATTCAGAACTTACCCAAGCAGCCAAGAAGACGCGAGCTGAAGACTTACAGGCCATACCCATCCCTGATGGGAACATTGCTTATCGCGTATTAGAGGAATGCGCTTCACAGCTTAGTTCAGGCTCGTTGATGTGCCTACTTCAACCAAGTGGACTACTTTACAACTCGAAATCGCGCAATTTCGCTAAGCGATTTCTTGGACTACATTCCGTGGATGCTGTTCTGGATTTTGTTTCAATTCGGAATCTTTTCGAATCAGCAGACACCAAAGCTATTGCCATTCTGGCACGCAATGAAGAGCCAGCGGCAGGACACACTATTCGGCATCTTACTTTTCGCAGAACGAAAAGCGTTCATGAAAGGTTGGGGTTTGAATTAGATCACTACGATTTACATTCCGTCCCACTTGAGACTGGTAGAGAATGCCCGTGGGTATGGAAAGTGAACCTGTTAGGCGGAGGCCGACTAGTTCACTTGACACACAAGGTCATGCAATGGCCGACGTTGAAGGACTTTCTTAATGAGCAAGGCTGGACGCATGGTGAGGGCTTTATCGTTGGTAAAAAGTCTGGCAACAAAAAGGCTGAATGGTTGAAAGGTATGCCGTTTCTTCCCACTGAATCATTGACTGACGAAGGGATTAAAGAAAATACAATCAAGGTTGTTGAAGAGGAAGTATTCGCCGCTCCTCGGGTGCGAGCTCGTTATAGTCCTCCCATGTTACTGATTGGTGAGAATGAAAAGCTGCCATCTTCTTTGTGGTTAAAGGGAGAGCTAAGCTTTCTGCATAGCATTATTAGTATCAATGCTCCTGAAAATCAGAAGGAAGAGCTGGTCAAATTTTCCGAATCTTTTGATAAACACAAAAGTGACCTAAGAACTTTTTGTCTCCTGAAAAGTTCGAGGTCGATCATTGGCAAATCTACGGCAATACTCAAAAGAGATATAGAAGAGCTTCCTTGGCCTAAAACAGACGACGGTTTCAAGAGTTTGTCTTGGTGGGAGGAGATACTTCTTTCTGATGCCTCCGAAGCTTACGCCCCAATTGTTCGAGTTGGACACAACTCTTACCAATACAAGGAGTGCGCAACCCATGAAGTATTTGATAAATACAGTAAGACGTTTACGCATTTAATCGGGAGCATCTACCGCAATATCCGTGTAGGGAAATTCGGAAGGATGGATGGCTTGGCATTCCAAGCGTTTACATTTGGGGACTCATCAGAGCTCGATTGGCCTGATGATTGGTCAAGTCACTTGAAGTCAATTCTGATTAAGAAAAATGGCGCTGCGCTGAGAACGCACCGCATCATTCGGTTTTACGAAAAGAATACACTTGTGATCGTTAAACCTGACCGTGTCCGTAACTGGATAGCCTCGACGGCGATCCGAGACGCTGATGAAACTCTTGAAGATTTAAGGGAGCAGGGATTCTAATGAGCCAACCAATACAAAACTCTATTGGACGGCTTTCCCCCACCGTAATCCATGATAGTCTCATCGAGAAGACTGTTGAGTTCATCTGGGATTGCCTCACCCCATGGCGGGATGATCCCGAGCGAAATTTTGTCGAAGCGGAAGAAGATTTGAATGCCCAGTTTCATAACTTCATTCAAGCTAGGGCAACCGCTGATTTCCCCATGGTTATGTTTCAACATGAACAAAGACAAGAAGGTCAGAGACGTGTTGATATTTCAGTTAAACCAACCTCTCCAACCATAATTGAAGGACGCCGATATTCAAATTATGATCCGTTCATCGTAATTGAAGGTAAACGGTTGCCTGCTCCAAGCAGGTCGAGAGAGCGGGAATATGTAACTGGCGTTGATAAGGTTTCAGGTGGTATTCAACGCTTCAAGGAAGGGTTACATGGGAAGGAACATGATTTAGCGATTATATTAGGTTATCTCCAAGATGGAGAGGCTGCATCATGGTTCGCTGCCATCAATTCTTGGATCGCCGACTTATCACGGTCAGACGCGAAAAAGTGGAAGGACAGTGAAGCTTTAGAAAGTTTTCAGGACTCCAACCCTAAGTATCGAATGCTCTCAACTCACGGTCGGAACAAAGGCTGCCGGAGTCAATCAATCCAACTTCTTCATTTCTGGATTCAATTCTCATAAGTAAATATTTTTTCATGAAATCAGTTCCATCCATTTCCGTTACCTACGCACAGAAGGGCACGTCCGCAGCCGCCAATGAATTGGGCATGCGCCCGATGCAGGAACGCGCCTACCAAAAGCGCGGCGAACAATACTTGCTGATTAAATCGCCTCCGGCTTCAGGTAAGAGTCGCGCTCTCATGTTCATCGCACTGGACAAGCTCCAAAACCAGGGTTTAAAGCAGGCCATCATTGTGGTGCCGGAAAAGTCAATTGGCTCCAGTTTCCACAATGAACCGCTCAGTAAATACGGCTTCTTTGCGGATTGGGTGGTCGAGCCCAAATGGAATCTTTGTAACGCCCCAGGCTCAGAAGGTGGCAAGGTCAACTCGGTAAAGGCTTTCCTCGACGGAGACTCCAAAGTGCTCGTTTGCACACACGCTACTTTCCGTTTCGCCGTCGATAAGTTTGGCGTAGAAGCCTTTGATAACTGCCTGCTGGCAGTCGATGAGTTCCACCATGTGTCAGCGAGCCCTGACAACAAGCTTGGGGCGCATTTGGGCGATTTTATATCCCGGGGCAAAACCCACATTGTCGCCATGACAGGCTCCTATTTTCGTGGGGACGCAGAGGCCGTCCTTCATCCCGAGGACGAGGGCAAGTTCGATACCGTCACTTACACCTACTACGAGCAATTAAATGGCTACGAGTATCTAAAGCAACTCGACATTGGTTACTACTTCTACACTGGCCGCTATTCGGATGAGATTCTTCAAGTGCTCGATCCGAATGAGAAAACAATCATTCATATCCCGAACGTGAATTCACGGGAAAGCACGAAGGATAAAATCCGTGAAGTGGAGCACATCCTCGAAGAGCTAGGTGATTGGCAAGGCACCGATCCCGACACGGGCTTTCAACTGGTAAAGACCGCTGAAGGCAAAGTCCTTAAAATAGCAGACTTGGTTGATGACGATGCTGCCAAACGTGACCGCGTTTCGACTTCACTGAAAGACCCTGCTCAGAAAAACAACCGTGACCATGTGGACATTATCATCGCCCTTGGCATGGCCAAGGAGGGCTTTGACTGGATTTGGTGCGAGCACGCACTGACAGTCGGCTATCGCTCCAGTCTTACCGAGATCGTTCAAATCATTGGACGCGCCACCCGTGATGCACCCAACAAGCGTAAAGCTCGTTTCACCAATTTGATTGCTGAACCGGATGCAGCCGAGGACGCTGTCGTTGAAGCAGTCAATGACACGCTGAAGGCGATTGCTGCCAGCTTGCTCATGGAGCAGGTGCTTGCGCCACGCTTCGAGTTCAAGCCGAAACGTCCTGATAGTCAGCCGAGTGAAGGCTACGATTATGGCGAAGACGGCTATCAGCACGACAAGCCGAATATCGGCTTCAACGAAGAGACGGGCAAAATCCAGATGGAAATCAATGGTCTGGTGGAGCCAAAGAGCAAAGAGGCTCAACGAATTTGTCAGGATGACCTAAACGAAGTGATTACTGCCTTCGTTCAGGATAAGGATTCCGTCGAGCGCGGTATGTTCGACGAAGAACTCGTGCCCGAAGAACTCACTCAAGTTCGCATGGGCAAGATCATTAAGGACAAGTATCCAGAACTCGATGATGACGATCAGGAAGCAGTCCGTCAGCACGCGGTGGCCGCACTGAACCTGATCCAAAAAGCAAAAGAGAACATCATCGACACTGGCGATGGCGCACCGACCGCAAACACCGCGCTGATTGATGGCGTGCGTAAGTATGCTATGGATGTGAAGTCGCTCGACATTGACCTTATTGACCGGATCAACCCCTTCGGCGAAGCCTATGCGATCCTTGCAAAGACCATGAGCGAGGAACGCCTCAAGCGGATCAAGGAAGTCATCGAGGCGAAGAAAGTCAGCATGAGCCTCGAAGAAGCGCGTGAGCTGGCGAAACGTGCACTGAAATTCAAAAATGAGAAAGGCCGTCTGCCTTCGTTGACCGCAGCCGACCCATGGGAAAAACGCATGGCGGAAGGCGTGGCCTTCCTGCAACGCAAAGCAAAGGAGGATCAAGCAGATGCCTAAAAAGGTCAGTAAAGAAGACTTGGATCTTCTCAATGAGCTGGGCGTCGATACCGCGCCCCAAAAACAGGCTGCACGCACTCCTCGTGAGCAGCGTATCATCGCTGGCTACGAAGAGATTGAACGCTTTATAGAGCAGCATGGCAGAATGCCGGAACACGGCGAAAATCGCGATATTTTCGAGCGCCTATACGCTGTCCGATTGGATCAAATCAGGAAGCAGCCCGAATGCCGTGAAGTCCTCAAAGACATTGATGTAAAGCGATTACTCGACGTGCAGGACGACGTGAAGTCCGCAGTCGTGAATGAGGACGAGGCGAGTGATGAGGAGCTTTTGGAAGCTCTGGGGGTGGCCAATGGCGTCGCTGATGACATCACAGAGTTAAAGCACGTCCGCTCCAGTCAGGAAAAAATGGCAGCCGAAGAAATCGCGCAGCGTATACCTTGCCGCAACTTCGGCGTGTTCAAGCCACTCTTCGAGCAGGTGCAGAGCGACCTGGAATCCGGCTTCCGTAAAACCCTCAAGTATCAGGACAATGGAGAAGTCAAAAAAGGCGATTTCTTCATCGTCGAAGGGCAAAAGGCGTATATCGCAGATTGGGGCGAGCCCTTTATCAGCAGCTACAATAAGCCAGACCGCCGCTTGCGTGTGATCTACGACAATGGGACTGAGAGCGACTTGCTTCTACGTTCAATGCAAAGGGCATTGAATCGCGATGAATCAAGCCGTCGTGTCACCGACCCGACTCTTGGCCCATTGTTCTCCGATCAGGAAGAGGATGACGATCAAGCCGTTGGCTACGTCTATGTCTTGAGAAGCAAATCAGACAATCCGTTTATCGCCGAAAACCGAAAGGTGATCCATAAGATCGGCATCACCAAAGGCTCCGTTCAGCAACGCGTCGTCAATGCCGCCAAAGACCCGACCTATTTGCTTGCAGGTGTCGAAATCGTCGAAACCTACAAGGTTTCTAACCTCGACCTGAAGCGACTCGAAAAACTCCTTCACAAGTTCTTCGATCCGGCACGCCTCGACCTGCAACTGAAGGATCGTTTCGGCTTTGACGTGGAACCGAGAGAGTGGTTCCTCGTGCCACTGCCGATCATTGAAGAAGCAATTCAAAAACTGATCGACGGCACACTCCCGAGACACCGCTACGAACCTAAGGAGGGGCGCATAGTTTGAGTTATAGAATTTCACTAGCTGAACCCGATGAGGCATAGAAGGCAAACAACAGGTCGAAATTTAGATGCCGATTCAGCTTTGCTCGGGTTAGCTGATTTTGGACTTTTTGCGGAGAAAATGCCGCCTTGCTTCTCTTCAGAAGGGTTTTCACTCTGGATTCTGTACGAGTTAGAGACTGAATAACTTATGACTACAAAAACTGAACCTGACATTTTCATCAGCCACGCAGTAGACGACAGCGATCTCATTGAGACACTTATCGACTTCCTTCAAACCGGATTAGACATACCGGCGAAAAGGTTCTTCTGCTCATCTTCAGCGGGACTCGGACCCAAGAAAGGCAAAGACTTCCTTGAAGTAATCAAAAGCCAAATAAACTCTCCTGCTTTGGTTATATCGGTTGTAAGCAAGAACTACTACGTATCAGAATTCTGCCTTTGCGAACTAGGTGCCACTTGGGCAATGTCTAATGATCACCTGCCTATTGTCGTCCCCCCATTAGCATTTCGTGATGTTCAAGGTGTCCTAAAAACCACTGAGTCCACCATGATTAATGATGAGACAGAGCTAGACGAACTTGGGGATGCCATTTGCGAGACTCTTGGATTAGGAGCAAAAAACACAGCCCGCTGGAATTCCAAGAAGAGGAAATTCCTTGAGGCCTTACCGGATATAATAGCCAAGCTACCTAAACCGGACAAAGTATCAATTACTGACTATGAAACAGCCCAAAAAGAACTAGCTGATTCAAAAGATTATATCTCGGACTTGGAGGAGGAAAAAAGTCAGCTAGAGAAAAAAGTTGAGGCCCTCAAAAAATGTAAAAATGCCGAAGAAGTCGAAGAGGTTGAAGAGGAATTCGATGAATCTGACGATCAAGAAAGATTTGATGCACTAATTAAAGAGGTCGCTAATTGCGTAGGAAACTTCGACAAGGAGATCGCCAGATTTATCATTCATAACTATTTTAACAAACCATACACACCCGACTTCCAAACCTATCAGGATGAGTATGATCAGGCCATATCAAGTAATTACCTCGTAGATAGTGCAACTGATGTAAACTATGAGAATCGAAAAGTAAGTCGCTTATCGGATGCGCTGGATGATTTAAGCTCAGCAATGAGAGGTGAGGTATTCTCTACTGAATTCGTCGAGAACTACGAAGATGAGTATGATATTAACTTCGAAGCCAATAATGCAGATTTCTGGTTTCAGCACTTCGGCATATAGCCGAATCAAGCTAAAGCATCCCGACGCGCCAAGGAGCACCACAGTAGTGCAAATACACCTTTTCCTGCAAATTCATCGACGGATGTTGAATTGATCATACAGGCCATCAATAAAGCCGTCTCTAAGGCCAATAAGTTTCTGTAAGTGCTTGAGGATAGCACCTGGGCAAGACGAAAAGGGCGCGCTGCCGAACGCTGTCGCAGATATCTGATGGTCGGACCAACCTTCCCCGCTTAAACCAACTATTGCATGAAAGTGACGACCCCACAATTATGGCGCACGGCTCTGAAATCGCCGAACTCACCGCGCACCTCTGCAAGGTAGCCGGTTTGAGGTTCAAGTATGCACCCTCGAATTGAGTTTTCGTAATCGAGCCAAAGCCTGCTCAAGATTTCAGATGGAGAGAACATCTCGAAATGTGGGCTTAGCTCCTTCCGCAACCCTTCAGTAATTTGTAGGCTATCGAATGGGTGTTTAGGAGGTAAATCCTCCCAGATCTCGATGACTGAATAGACCTCTTCGTTCTTGGCGTCTTCTTTATATGAAGTCGGAATGATAAGGCGCACTTCGTCGCGATGGTTGACTGAAATCGTTTCACCCTTTTTGAGGTGCAGCCTTATCTCGAACCCCGGTATGGGGCTTTCTTCTCGACGGTCCGGCTCTTTGTATTCGATTAGCGTGACATCTTCGATGCCGCCTCCGAGGTCATCAAGGACATCTGAAAAGATTTCAGATACGAAACTAAAAGTTTCGGTTGGGCGGTCGAGTAGAGCGATAACGTAGGTGTTGTCGCGCAGACGGTATAATTGGCGAGGCGAATCTGGCGAACTGATGAGGCAGAATTCCGTAATCTTAATATCTTTATGTGTTAATTTTTTCATTTTTGGGAGTGAATATGCTACTTTTAAAGTGCGCTTTTTGGGTGCCCTTTGGAAGCGGGGCACCGCGCATATGATAATTTTTAATATGAGTTTCTCTGGTCGTCGTCGGTGGAAGTGACTAGGTCGAATACGAAAAGGAATCTCAGCGGCTTTACACTGAACTCCATGAATTCACCCGTAATTACGATCCGCTCAGTCAGAAGCGGTGGTTCGACTGCAAGGCGAAAATCTTGCCATAAAATGTGGACAAGATGAAGCTGCTGGCCCTCGTCCGAAAGGGATTCAATCGTTTCGACGAGTCGATCGGTGAGTAGCATCATATCGAAATGCCGAAAGGGAGTCGCACCCCACATTTTGTGAGGGGAGATTAGTGGGCTTTGCGTTCTATTGAGCGATTTGTACGGATCCTGGACATAGAGGTGGTCGTACGTGTTTAATACAATTGCACGTTGTGTTTTGAGTTGAATGTAGAGTGTCTTTTCCGGCCAGGGCAGAGAGCTTATCATGGCTTCATTTCGGATGAAAAATACATCTAGAACTTCGATACTATCGTTTTCGGCTATATACCGAGCTAGCGCACTGGAGGCGAAAGCAAAGAGCAGGTCTCCACTTTTTCGTTCGACGATTGCGAAGGTAATAGAGGAGACCTGAAAAAATTGGTTGTCCGCGTATTTGGTGGATAGCAGAGATGCGTTTTTAAGGAGGTGTAATGGAAGATTAATTTCGTTCATAGGTGGATGTAATGTTTAGTTGTTAAGTGTGTGATTAGGTGGATGAAAAAAAGCCCGCCAGGAATGATGCCTGACGGGCTCGTGAGATCGCTTTCTTCTAAGCGTACGTGATCTGTATTTTGTAGGATTATATCTGGGATTGGGAGGTGCCGGAACGGTGCGTAACCTGTCCCATACACTAGGCCGAAACAGTCATGCTGAGCGTTGATTCAGCTCTGGGTAAGAAATCGGGGCAGCTTGAGAACTCTGTTCTAGTTCAAACTGCCACCGGCTAATATGTCGGGCCACGGCTTTGGAGTGTTTCAGCGTGGTGCGTTTTTGAATCACAGCGCTTGCTGCATATCCGCAAAGGTATGGGACCTCGGACTCATGCATGCAGAGCATGTCGGCAATTATAGCCTTTTGTTTTTTAGAAGCCGGGAGTTTAATCCACGCTTCATTCATCATGTTGGTAGGCAATAGATGATTACAATTGTCGTCATCTGCGAGTTCGTCACGTAGCCAACAGGGTCCTTCCAGCCTAAGCTTCAGGACTTTTTTCAAAGTTGGAATCCATACAGCGAACTTCCAGCCCCGATCTCGCCACCAGTGGTGCGGCAAGCTTAATGGTGACTTTGGCGACAGCCATCTTCGGTCGAAGCCATCGGGACACCGCATTTTTGCCGAGATCAGATTCGCTTGTTCATTTTTTGAGACGCATTGGAAAGAATGGAGTAATTCCAAGGTTTGAGGGGGAACAGCCATAGGGACTTTAAAGCCCTTAGCTGTAAATTTTGACTTATACATTTTACGTTTTTTCTGATTTTGAGGCACGCGTAAGCGTCACTCTGCAACCTCTGCAGAGCACAAAAACAGATTATCCAGGTGCCAAAAGGAGACCACGGAACGAGGTCGACAGCACCTTAGTCGGAGAACGAAGAGTTCTCCCTACACGTCCAGGAACAGACTATTTCTCAGCTCTATAGATCATCATCCCACGAATAGGCCATGATACGGCTTCGTCTTCGAGGGCATCCAGAGCAAGCTCTGACAATCGACGGAACAGACGACTTCGGGAGACATCCAACTGATCCGATAAATTATCAATTCGATCCAACTCCTCCTTGGGTAGCCGCATTGTAAACGTTTCTGAAGACTTCATGAATTATGTCTTGCAATGTAAGACAAAAGGAGCAAGTTTAAAAGTATGAAAGTAACTGAAATCGCCAGGTCTCTTCCCTCTGAAGCTAAGGATTCGTTCCGCTGGCGATTCGCAACGCCTAGCTTAATCTATTCGATTCCGCTTTTGAAGGGACAACCCTTTGGAAGCCCCGTCGCAGTTGGTGAAAAATTCCATTCTTCGCTAGAAAGGTTTTGGTCAGGTCAACACGTTGAGCCTTGGTTTTATGGTGCCTGCCTCGGAGTGATGGCCGGCGTCGAAGAACTTGGCGTTGATATAGCTACTATCCGCACCGAGGTCGCGATAAGGTCCAATAAAACATGGGGTGTAATTGATTTCATTGGAAGTAGCGGCGACAGAAGTATTGTTGGAGAAGTTAAGACAACCTGTGGCAAGTTCTTGAGGGCTCCCAGTCCAGATGAAGTCTGCCAAGCATCATTGTATGGTGCGTTACAGGGTTCAGAAGCGCCGCTTTTGGTTTTCTTCCGCGTCTGCTTCAGGAGTAGCCGAGTGGCAGTTTACCTTTCCGATGAGTGCAAAGAATACATTGATCGGGCCAAAGAAATTTTGGCTGCCTAATCGTTTCATCCGTAAAGTCAGGACTCATCAACTACTGAGGCAGAAAGATGGTAGTTGTAGCCATCCAATTCGTAAATGAGTTCAGATTCACATGGTAGGTGGACTCTGGTCATCTCTAGTAATGCGGGAATCAGGCTCGACCAATATGGTTCCGGAGGGGCTTCTTTTTTTGTCACGTGCTTCGCGGTAATCTTGACTGTTAATGTCCCGGCGGCGGAATAGAAAAACAGATCGCAGCCACTTTTGGTGGAACGGCAGTGGCTGAAGCCGCTCATCTTGATGATGTGGGTAGTCTTCGTCTGATCGTCTTCGACGTGCAGCAAGCCTACGCAACCTCTGTTTGATTTGTTGGAGGAAGGCGCTGATTCCAAGTTGTCCATCATGCTCGACATAATCTCTTTGAACTCGTGCTGGTTGCTTTCGACTGATTTCATGCGACTGTTTAGGTTGATGTTGGCACTCTGGACCATTTTCAGTTGTTTGCGGACCGGAACCAAATGGTCGCGTATCCGCTCGTTTAGTGGACTTTCTGGGTTCATTATTTACTTTCTCCTTTGCGGGTTGATGTGGTTTACCGTATTTTTTGACCATTCGGGCGTAGCGTCGCTCCAATCCAAGATTAAGTTGATTGGTTAGTGCATCTTCTCGCTTTCTAATTTCTTCTGGATTGCGATATAAAGCTGGCGCATTCTTTTTGAATTCCAGCCATTCTTGGTAGTCAAAACCCTCAGTATATTTGACGCCTCGGAGGCGAATATTTTTCTGGCTCGATTCTTTAGGTCTAATCCCGATGTAGCCCTTACCTTTTTTTACTTGGAAGCCTTTTTTGTCCAAATGCGAGCAGATGTCGTTGTAGCTTCTCAATCTCCCCTTTCTTAGAAGCTGACATATTTCGGCATCCGTATCTATGAAGATACTTTTGTTACGAGCAGGAATCGACCTTTTAGGTACACATTCCAGTCTAGCTCTCTCGGGGTCATCAGGAGATGCAAGCCCGAATCGAAGGTTGAGTAGCTCCTGAAGAGCTTTCAATGGCTTTTGATCCGAGCCAACCCAGTATGGTTGAAAGCGCTTTCCAGTGCCTAGGTGGGTATTGATGATGACAAAATGTAACTCATCGCGGTCATGCTCAGTGTGTAATATCCAAACGATGTGGATGTCGCTTCGATTGATACCAGTGCAAAAGAATTTCTCCACGCGTTTCTTGATTGAGCGAAGTACATGATCTCGACCAAATTTTTCGTACGTTGTTTTCTCAATCGTGACTACACCGGATGTATACGCTCTTTTGTATGGGCTATTTGCAATTAGCTTTCTCGCGATTTTCACTTCTAATTCGTTGTATTCAGAAGCCACCGGCCTTTCTTTCTCACACAGATAAACGAATGGGTCTGAGTCAGCGCCCCCTTGATGGAGTATTTTTATTAGCATAGCTTCTCCTTGATAAGTTTGATCTCTGTCTCGGTATCGTAGAGTGTCTGAAGAACAAAATTCGAATTGAATGGCTCAAACTCTTCTGTGGACTTCTCGATTGTTTGACAAAGTTGGCCGAGATTTCCACCGAGCCCCTGCAATAATGTCGCTGCGTCTTCTAGCGGTCTCAGTGTCTCTCGATTCTTTGGATTATATCGGCGGCAAAGACTCCTTATGTAGTGGGACCTCGATTTTGTATGATCGGGTATTTTAATCGAAGACTTCTCTAATTGACTAAGGCGTATTGGCACCTCCTCGATTTTCTTAACTGATTCCAGCCTCTCCTCTTCTTCGACTTCGATCTCAAGTGGTGGGAAGCTAGGGTAGTGACCTTTAAGCAGATCCTTGGACGGAAAGCTGGCGAGTAGCCTTTGGGTCGACTCGATCTGATCGAGTATCTCTGATGCTTGCTCAACCTCGGAGTAAATACTGGCCTCTTCTATATTCCTCTTTATTCCGCTCAATCCGATGAGGATAGAAGCTTTAGGCAGATCCAGTGATTGGCATAATCGGATGATAGCTCTCCTGTGGGGATCTGTACCTGTAATTAAATCTAAAATTAATTCTGAATTATTGCTGCCTGGTGGAACTTTCTTTTCGAGGGATTCTTTTTCCGCAGTAGAAAACTTAACGTGTATACCAGTTGTTTTTGTCTGCGTGTCATTTGTATCCGCGATAGGAGGTACTACAACCGTAGTATCGCCAGCGTCTGTATCGCTGATACCGGTTTTTGTCTTCGTATCAACGGCTGTATCCACAGATTCTGTCGATGTTTTTTTGTTTCTGTCTTGGTCAGTATGATCAGCTGCCTTACTTGGTGCGGTATGATCAGGCTTCGGTGGATCCTTTATCTGCTTTTGCTGCTCTACGCGCTCTTGCGCATATTTTAGGGCAGCCGCAGACGTGATCCTCTTTACCGATGTTATGACATGCGGTGACTTCTCGGGAGTATTGTCATTTGAGATTCGCCTTTCATCCTTGATGGCGATATCTTCCGACCCTTGTCGGCCAATGGGGGTGGATCCTAAGGAGGGGGCAGCGCCCACCTCCTCAGCCAGCTCACGTCCGTATACCTGATACGGCGTGTTTGCTGGCTGATGTGGAAATTCAGGCTTCGCCTGATTGTTTTCGCCTTCGGCGATTAGGTATTCAAATGCATCCGCAAGTAGCGGATGGTTCCTGATGTCCATAGGGGACATCTTCGAAGGGATCTCTTCAATTAGATGCCTTTCACTTAGAGTCTTTTTGAGAGATTGATTCCAATGGTCGAATTCTTCGTCTGGGAAGGTAAATTCGCAATATGGGCGAACTGTGGTAACTGCGCAGCCGGCAACGTTGAACAGGAATTCGAGGGTCTTGTAGATCGAGTCGAGGTCACCCCCCAGATGGTCCATGCTTGGAAGGACCAATAAGTTTTTTCTGTTTGAGATTAAATCTAATCCGATCGAACTCCAGGGATCTTCCTCATTAACGTCCGTGTCTGATAATAGATTATAAAGGCGAATTCCGGTCTTCATTTGAAAAAGGCCCTTGTCGTGTGAGGCAGCGGCATCCCATGAATGATATGCGACGCACCCGGACATTTTCTGTGACAAGCACTTCTGCTTCAACTCGCTAATTATGCTCATGGTAATTCGTCGTTCACTGTGTCGTGGATACATCATTGTTAGATGTATCCACGTCGTTACCTTTGGTCTTGAGGAGCTCTTCTCTCATACGCTTTGAGATGAATTCCCAGTTATCCGCACTCATTTGATCGAGAAGATTGAGAAGATGTATCGTGGATACGGGTTCTGAGCCTGTGGAAGCAACGCCACTTAGAGCTTCCGGCATGGCTGTTTTTAGCTCACTACGTATGCGCTCAGCATCCGACTGGAAGTAATGCTTAAGGATCACCTGCGTATCCACGTTTCCGCAAATCTTCTTGATATCTTCGAGGGATACCCCGCCTCTCAGTGCCATGGTCATCCAAGTCGTTTTCAAGCCGTGGAATGACCTTACTGGGCGTCTTCGTGAGCCGCCGGATTCACCGGTTAGGCGGATCGAGGTTTCTGGATTCTCATCGTCGGTAAAGCCTATGCGCAATAACAGCTGAGAGAAAGACTTACTAAAATATTGTGACTCTCTGGCGTAGAGTCTTCGAACCAACGGAAAGACGTATTCTTCATCAACTCGTGCCTCCTCAGCGTTTTTCAGGACTTCTTCTAATTGTCCGAAAAACGGGATCGCGACTGGCTTTTGGGTTTTGCCCACAGCAGGCACGAAAATGATGCGTTTCTTCATGTTGACCGATGCCCACTTTAAGGTGCAACAGTCTCCCAAGCGCATTCCAGTCGATATTGAGGTTACCGTGATCTGATATAACTCCGGGTCTTTCTCCGCCTCATGCAGGATTTGTTCAATTTGCTTTGGAGTAAAAATTTCCTTGGTGGTAGTGATGTGATACTTTTTAGGGATTCCCCGGAACGGGTTCCCGTTTTGTAGTTCTTTCTTTTCTAGAACTGTCCAGAGTCCCTGTAATCCAACTCTGACGTCATCCAATGTTTTGGCGCTACAGTTGGTTTTGGTTAGATAGAAAGCTAAAAAGCCTTCAACCATATTCCTGGTCACCTCATGGGCGTATGATATATTCACATGGCGTTTATTCAAGAATTCGAGAAACAGCTGGCACCTATTCTCTATTTGCTCAGCATATTTGGGTGACCACGGCTTCGTTCTCGGGAAGTTTTTGGCTATCTTGAATAAATCTTTTAGATCAACTGGCTTGAACTCATTACCAGTCATGGCCTCGTATACTTTTTCCCTTAGTTGGCGTTCGGATTTACCTTCTTGGAATTCTTTCTGAAGCGCCTTTTCTTCGGCCAAAGCCTCGCCCCTGGATCGTTCGAATTCAGCATCACCCTCATTTTTGAGCCTCAATCCGTCAGGTGGTTTTCCTCGGTAATGTGTATTAAGAGGGAATGCCTTTCGCTTCCCATTAACAGTTAAGCGTGCGTAGAAACGCTTGGAGTTTTTTCTTAGTTCGAGGCTCATAGTACTGCCTCCTTCTCCGTTCCCTCTTGCGCTTTAATCTCAGGTTGGCTGACCCTCTCAAAAATTAAGCGTACTGCCTCGGGCGTGAGTTTACCTGCGACATTTCTGATTTGGTGCCGCGGTATTGGGAGAGAGTGGAGGATTTCGTAAATTTTAGTCTGTCCCGGCATTCCTGGAAGGCGACTCAGCTCCGCCACGGTGTAAGGGCGGACCTTCCCCCAGATTGTGGAAGTTTGGCCCGTATTGATCTTTTGGGGCCACTCACTGGCCCACCTGTCCAAATCACGCACGAATTCCTCTGGCACATCACGCATCGCTCCCGCGACAGTAACTATACTGATGCGGGCGCTTTCGCTTAGTGTTACGAACCTTTGGGACATAGCACATACATATTAGTAGAGTTCTACTTTTTTCAAGAATAAAATAGTAGAGCTCTACTATTTAGGCAATGTAGACAATCACAACACTCCAAAAGCTATACCCGGTCACAATCATGGGACTGCTCAATTTGAACACAAAATCGTAGTTGGCACTCAACAATGTATCCGAAAGGGATATGCATTCGATTTTCTCAGACGGGACACTTTTTGGGCATGGACTAAACAGACCACCGGTAATCATCTCCCCAGCAAAACGATCTCCGTCAAATACCCAGTAGGGAGTACGGTATACACGAATACAAAAGCGATTTACTGGCCTTTTGCCATGAAGTACAAACCAAGAAATAATCGTCCAAGATATCTCGGAACCTGTGTTACTCAGTCTCTAGGCTTTAGCGTGCCAAGCTCACTCTTGAGCGCTTTATAACGCGCATGACTTTCGTCTAATTCCTCTTCTATTGAGAAGTTTTCCAGATTCAGCAGCTTACGCTTTGAAAAGGCCTCAGCTAACCCGTCGCTGTCGACCAGATCATCCAGATTGTCAAATAAAGCATGCACGAATGCGTCCGAGGTATGAAACTGTGGATTGTTGCTGTCTTCTGTATCTTTGGCATCCAGATCACCTGCAGCTTCCATGATCTCCTGTAGACAGGCGGTATACCGTTTAAATATATTAGAATACATCAAACGTCTCATGTAGCGTTCATTCCATTCTAGAAACCACTGGTGAGTGTAAGGCTCATCCGAAGGTCTTGGAATGCGTGTGCTTGTGTCGATCCTTGTAGCCGATAGTCCGGGGAGTCCATTCCCGCTATCCCGGACGTAGCCACAGCCTAAGCGGTTTGCTATTTTTTTCACCAGCTCGTGAGAGTAAGGTTTAATGCCGTTCTCCGCATCTTTGGCCGTTCCTTGTGCGATGCCTACTATCTTGGCCAACTTCTCTTGGGTTAGACCTGCAATTCGGCGAACTTTACGAAGATTGTGAACTCCCTGGCGTTTCTCCTGTTTGGGCATAAAAGTAGAACTCTACTGCTTTTATTGGGAATGCAAGCTCTAAGCCGTTCTGGGAGGTACGACCCGTGAGTCTTTCACTAGGACTTCGGATTGCGATGCCATAGAATTTTGCCTCAAGCCCACCATGAAACTCTGCTCCGAACAAAGTAACTAGGGCATCCGCTTTAGAGGCTAGAAGAACTTGGTTGAGCGTGATATCTGAATTCTAAGGGCTACCGAGATGTAGGTAGAGCAAAACGGGCAAACCTTGACGAACTAGAGGATTGCTGGTGAGTTAATGCTATGTTCCGAACCCTGATTCTCTCAGTTCGTAATTTTCGGAGTGTTACTGATAATACTGTTCAGCGAAAGAAATGAAAGCAAGATTCATAGCATCAGAAGGCCCTTGGCTTGAAGCGACATTGGAAGTCGGTTCCACAATCCTGAAGGTCATGGATGAGCTTACAATTGACGATCGATACTCCCCTGAGATTAACCAAGAAATAGAAGTCGAGCTTTCCATGCTTCTTGATGATGACGAAAGCTGGGATGATATATTTAGAGGTAACCCAGAAAAGAAAAAGACAATAGAGAATATTGAAGGGTGGAGTTATCGAGCATTTGGTGAAGTAATTTCGATCAACCCAGTCGTAGTTGATTGCGGATTAATCAAAGTCCATGATGTAGTTCACGCGAATGATGAAAGAGTTATCGGTGAGCATGTCGGATTCACAATCACGAGGCTTGATGCGACCTATGCCTAAACAAGCTGAACCAGGCGATAGTGGACAACTCCGTTCGCTGCGCTCACTCCGTACCACTATTGACGTTGGGTAAAAATATGAAATTAGTCACACATATCTTTGCTTACTTCGCGTGTGTATACAGCTTACTTGGGACTGCTCAGGAAACTGAAATACTCATCTATAAAGGCGAAGAAAAGTGGCTAAGCTCTACCCCCCTATGGGGCTACTTCCCAGGCGAAGAGGAAAGCGATGAAAAAAGATTAGCCTTCATGGTGGCCAACGAAATGAAAAATACGAGAAGTAGCTGCTGGCGGGGTTATCATGGAACATGGAAGATATCAGATGATAAACTGTGGCTCGTAAAGGTTGAGCCACAATTCCGCCAAAGTGAACAAACCAGAACGATTAAAACTAAGGATGGTAGAGAGATTAACACCTACTATGGAGAGTTTCTTCCGAAACAGGAGGAACTCCCTCTATTTGCTGACTGGTATACTGGAACACTGAAAATCCAAATGGGAGAGCTACTTAAGTCTGTTAACCAAGGTTTCGCATCAATATACGAAAAAGACCTCTTTATCGAAGTAGAGAATGGAAAAGTTATCTCTGAGAAAATCAGAAGAAATTCAGATAGTTATAAGACTCGATCTTCTGCAGATCTAGCGTGGGTCGAACTAGGAAATAAATTGGTCGAAGATGATGAAGAATGGATTGATGCTCGAACCATTACCCCGACTATGTTGAAGGAATCTATCAGGACGAGAGGCATATTATACGTCGATAATCAGAATCAAGAGCATACGATGTTTATCCCGGAGTCTCAGCTTACGGAACATCTAGTTTTTAGACTGAAGCTTGAAAGTGAATTCGAGGATCTCCCCGTTCCAGGTTCGCATATAGAACTAACCGGTGCCATTGAAGAGGATAAAGAATCTCTATTGATATCGGTAAAGAAAATACGAGCATTGTTGCCTGGAGAGACGATTCATCACCCTAAATATAAGATACCGAACCAGACGCAGGTGGCAACGCCGTAGGCGCACCACTGTTCGACGTTGGCTGAAAGAAAATGAGCAAGAAAAGCAAAGCTGAACGCAGGGCCATCGTTAAAGAGCTTAAAAGAAAAGAAGAAGAGAATGCGTTTGCAGAGAAGCCCATTCCGAATGGCGATCTGAAAGCATTGTTCGAGCACCTTGAGACAGCTCTAGCTGGGGAAGAAAATGGAAAGAGAATTGTTCTTTGCGATCACACACTAAACAAATCGAGAGCCTTTCTTCAGGCCCGAGGCATTCAAAATATCGAAGAAATTTGTGAATGGTTCGGTGAATATGGAGGCTTCTGTGATTGCGAAGTCACCTACAATGTGACCGATTACTGGGAGGAAAGAATCTGAGCCAACCAGTCGGTGGTATCAACTCCTTTACGCTCCGCTTCACTCCGCGATACACCTCTAACGTTAGCCAGAAAGAGAAATGAAAGTATGTTACTGCGATGAAACTGGAATAGGGACCGAACCTATAGGCGTTATGGTGGGAATTGTGGTCGATTCATCTCGCATGCACGTAACAAAAGAACACTGGGGAGGCCTACTTGCTGAATTATCGAGAATTGTTGGGCGTCCATTGCAAGAACTCCACACACACCAATTCTATGCCGGCTCTGGTGTCTGGAAGAATTTAGACGGGCCCGATAGGGCAGAAGTAATCAGTGTTATCTTCGAGTGGCTTGAAGCTAGAAAGCACCATGTCGTCTATACAGCAGTCTTGAAAGGGAAGTATGAAGAGAGTCTTAAGGCAGGTCTTCTTCCTAAGGAATTAGGGAGCTTGTGGCGATTCATGGGCTGTCACATCATACTATCTATGCAGAGAGCCTACCAAACGGAACCAAAGAAAAAGGGTAATACGATTTTTGTCTTTGATAATGAGCATCGTGAAATGGTTGACTTTATTGACCTCATTAAAAACCCACCCGCATGGTGCGACACATATTACAATAAAAAGAAAAAACAGAATCAGTTAGATCAGATCATTGATGTTCCTTACTTTGGTGATTCAAAGGATGTAGCACTAATTCAGCTAGCTGATTTTGTAGCATTTTTCATTCGGCGGTATGCCGAGATAAAGGAGAATCTCGTTCCGCCTAAGTATACCGATGAAAAAGAAAAAATTAATTCTTGGGCGAAATATATTTCCAAAAGGTCTATAGGCAGAACTTCGATATTTCCTAAGGTAGGTCGTTGCTCATGCGCGGACTATTTCTTTGATCACGCACCTGAGAGCATTAGAAACCTATAAAAGGCTAATCAGTCGAGAGTGGCAACGGCATTCGCCGCGCCACCTCTTGACGTTATGGACAGAATGTTACCTACAATGCAATTTATACACAATGACCTTGGCCACAGAAGCGGTGGCGAAATAGTGGAAATCACGTTAACGAGTGGGGCAAATGTCCGATTGATGGACAGCTCGAATTTCTCATCATACAAAAACGGTCGGCGTCATACATATATTGGCGGTCTGGCTAAAACGTCGCCTCTAAGACTGCAAATCCCACGTTCTGGCCACTGGCATGTGGCTATTGACATGCAGGGCTTGAGGGGGAGCACACGAGCAAGCGTGAGAGTTTTACCTGGAGCACTCCCTGATATTCGAGAGGCTCCACTTTCTGCCGCGCCGGGACTAGTTCGTGAACTTACGCCGCCGTCTCCCGATGCATCGGGTCGCGTTCATGACGTCTTTATATCCCATGCTTCTGAAGATAAAGATGCGATAGTAAGACCATTAGCCAATGCGCTCATCTCGGAGGGACTTGATGTCTGGTATGACGAATTCACATTAAGAATTGGTGACAGTTTGAGGCAGAAGATTGACCAAGGCCTTGCCCACAGTAGAGTTGGGCTCGTCGTTCTTTCGGCTTCGTTCATTACGAAAGGGTGGACTAATTATGAATTGGATGGAATTGTTACTAGGTCGGTCTCAGGTGAGCAGATTCTGCTGCCGATATGGCACGGTCTTACTAAGCAGCAGGTGATGGATTTTAGCCCATCGCTTGCTGACAAAGTCGCTCGCAGCACGGCAACCCACACAATTGAAGAGATCGCATCAGAAATTGCTGAATTGATCCGATCCAAATCAAAATGAACAAAGACGGCATAAAGAAATTAGTGCACATAATTCTGGCGTTAGATGAAAGAATTTCAATTTCACGACATATACTCTCTAGTCTCACTGATCGACAGATCCGTGCATTACGAGGAGCAATTCTGGAACCACGATGAAGAGATGTTCGTCGCAGCATCGGCTAAGTTTTCGAGAGATACTTTGTTACACTTGTATACAGTCACACGCGCCTACAACCACTATCATCGAGATTTTAGAAAAAATGGTGACCTTATCGAAGAAGACGAGCTTGAACACTGGATGTCACTTTTCGCAAGCTACGGAGTGAAAATTGTTCCACTCAAAATCGAAGATGAAGAAGAGGCAGAAAAGTGGATGGACGATAATCAAGACAGCTTCCTAGATTTATTTGATAAGATGAGTGAAGAAGTCTTTCATATTCTATTTCCAAATCGTAACTTTCTCATAAAATTCAATAGATTGGTTGCAGAGCAGATACAGGAAACCAAATACCCAACAAACGTATTAACAAAGAAAGGAACGATAAAGAGGGTAAGCATTCCTAAATGGGTTCAAAACGCAGTCTTTCACAGAGACAAAGGGCGATGCATTTACTGCAATACCGACTTAACCGGAATCGTAAACACGCTTACTACTAAGAATTTTGATCACATTGTCCCACTTGATATGCATGGAGCTAACGACCCATGCAACATACAGTTGGCCTGCGAAAAATGCAATAAGAGCAAGTCTAATACAGAAGCCTCAACAACCAACAAGTATCACCCATGGTGGCCCGAATAAAGAATCTATCGAGGCAGTCGTATTAAATCCGTTACGCGCTCCATGCTTCACTACGTGATATACTTTGACGTTAATAAAAAATGAATAGACCGTTCGATAATTTAACGACAAATTCGAGTGCTTTTTCGGTCTCCTGTCTCTACTGGAACGTTAGAGATGGCGTCACCGAAACCACTTTTGAGAATCAGATCAGCTTTCTTAAAGCAGTACTCGATGAACTAATTCCAGATATCGTCGTATTGTCTGAGGCGAATCGGCCTCAATTCCCTAAATCGACATCTGCTTCAGTTATAACAATCAAAGGATATGAGAATAAAGGATTTTTTCCTTACACCGCTAGTTCATCTGAAAGTGGCAGAGGTTTCATAGTTTTGATTAGGAAGGAAATGATCAGCTCGGGTTGTATCGAAGTTGTGAATACACAATACGATGATTTTATTCGTTTCAATTGCCGTACAACGACCAGTAATTTTACGCTCGATGCAATTCACAGAAAAAAAGGGAATAATAAAATATATGAGCAATTATCCAAAGAGCCATTTAGTGGCTTGATAGGTGACTTTAACTCAAAGTGTAATGATGTCCTTTCGAAATTACCTACTAAAGGCACTGTATATGTAGAATGCCCAAGCACCATTTGCCCGGGGGCTTTTGTTCCGATATCTGGCTGGAGGCATGAGCAGTTTGCAACCTGCGTGAATGAAAGTAATGAGGGTGACGACAAGCCAGTTTGCAGTAGAATAGATCATGCATTCGCTTTTGGTGTTGACTTAGAACTGATTCATATTGAGCGCCTTTTTGGATCTAACCATATTCCTATCTTCGGACGTTTCTTTCTTAAAGCAGCTCAAGTCATGTGCAAACGAGACGGAGCTGGGTAACATCGCTAATGCGCCATGCCAGACCGCGACGTTGGGCAAAAGAATAGTTGCAATCAAAACCCAAAAATTAAATGGTCGATAAAGAAATCCGAGAAGGAAGTTAGGAAGAAAATCCAACCTCCAAAGAAGTATACCACTAAGAAAAACGCATTTTTGAACATCTACGAATGTTGGCGAAGACTTATGAATGCTCGGCCGATTTCTGAGGAAAATAACCAAATAAAATACCAAAAATTGGGACAGAAATGCCATAAGTCACTGATTATTAGGACTCGAATTTCCGCCTCATAACCTGAAGGTCCCTGGTTCAAATCCAGGCCCTGCACCCAATTTAAAAGCCCACTGGTAACAGTGGGTTTTTTTATTGCAGGTGCAAACTGGAGTTGAACCAGTCGGTTCTACCGAGGCGCTTCAGCGCCGACACAGGAGGAACGCAGTGATCGACCAAACAATCCAGGCCCTGCACCCAATTTAAGGTCGTCACCTACGGTGGCGCCCTTTTTTTGGGCTCGTTTTATGTGTTTTGTGGTCGGTCAATATTTTCAGCCTTGTCCGATGTCTTTGCCTGCACAGTTTCCAGTTTATGAGTATTCTACCGCGCCGTCAGTTTTTGAAAACCGGGGCCGTTGCTTTAGGGGTGGCGCCGCTTATTCTCAATCGCTCCTTTGCCGGGTCGGTGAATGACGAGGTCCATCTCGGTTGTATCGGCGTCGGTCAGCGGGGTGGGGTCAACCTTAAGAACTTTCTCAACACCAAAGGCGTCCGGGTCGTGGCCGTCTGCGATGTGGATGCCAAGTTTGCGGCCGAAAAGAAGGCCTGGGTGGATGAGTTCTACGGTAACAAGGACTGTAAAATCTTCGAGCGCCACGAGGACCTGCTCGCCTTGAATGGACTGGACGCCGTTTGTCTTAGCACGCCGGACCACTGGCATGCGAAGATCGGCATCGATGCGGCCCATGCCGGCTTGGACATTTACGGGGAAAAGCCCTTTGCCTGGGGACTGGTCGAGGGGCGAAAGTTGGCCGATGCGGTCAAGCAGAACGGCTGCGTCTGGCAAACGGGATGCTGGCAGCGTTCGACCGGTCCTTTTCGCCGTTTTAAGGCGCTCATCGAGCGGGGTGTTCTGGGGAAGATGCACCGCTACGAGTGCGGCACGCCCGGCGGCTGGGGTGAGCGTTTCCTACCGCCGGAGGATGAGTGGGCGGAGCGCATCGGCAAGCCTCCGGCATCCCTCGATTGGGAGCGCTACTGTGGGCCAGCCGGGAGGCAGACCTATCATCCTGTACTTCATCCCTGGAATTGGCGGTGGACGAATGTTTTCGGCGGCGGGCAGCTGCTGGACTGGGTCGGGCACCATGTGGATATCGCCATGTGGACGCTGGGTCTCGATCACACCGGCCCGGTCAAAGTGGAGGGCAGCGGCGTAAAAGCTCCGCACCCTGTTTACGATGTTTACACTGAGTATCAGTACGACGGGACTTTCGTGGATGGCCGGGTCTTCGAGGTACGCAGCGACTTCTGGGGTGCGAAGTTTACCGGTGAGAACGGATGGATGCATGTCAACCGTAACGGGTTGTTCGCCGCAAGCGATCCGGACGCAAAGGAGGGTGACCGCCGCCACCCCATGCTGAGGGAGTTGCCCGAGGATTTTCAGAACCGCGTGCCGTCGCACTTTGAGGATTTTATCAACTGCGTTCGGACGCGTGAGACGACCGTAGCACCTGCCGAGGCCGGGCACCGTGCCGCCTCATTCGGTCAACTGGCGATTGCTGCTATTGATGCGGGGCGCGCCCTGCATTGGGATCCGGGGGCGGAAAAAGTCATCGGCGATGATGAACTGGCGAAGCATCCGCGCCTGGACTCAAGGTTATGAAAAAGCCCGGGGCGATGAAACCCCGGGCCAGTAAATCCAAACGATAAACGAGAGGTGCCTGTTTACTAGGCGTTGAGCACCTTCCAGTCGCTGTGCGCGCCGGGCACGGCCGGTTCCATGTCGGGCATGTCGACATCGCCTTTCTCGAAATCGATGGCCGCGGGTGCGAGTGTGCCATTGTAGAATTCCGAGTCGGCATTTTCCGTCAGGTCGGACCAGCGAATGAGCTTGCCGGTGTAGGCTGCCATACGACCGCCGACAGCCAAGAGCGTGGCTTCGGCCACCTCGCGGGAACGGTTGATGGGACCGCCCTTGCCGCGTATGCCTTTCAGCAAGTCGACATGCTCCTGAACCATGCCAGCCGAGTGATCGACCGTCACCGGTTTGATGGAGACATCCTTACCAAAGGCGCGGGGGCCGTTGGTGTAGCCCTCGGTGCCGCGGAAGGTTTCGCCTACACGGTTGTAGCAATCCGCGATTTGTCGGCACTGACTGTGGATGTGGACGCCGTCACCAAAGTCGAAGTCGACGTTGAAGAAGTCGAACTGATTGCCGCCGGCGACCTCGCGGCGTGCGCAACCACCGTAACCAATGAGCGCTCTCGGCGGGCGGCCCATGATCCAGTTCATGACGTCGAGCTGGTGCACGTGTTGTTCGACGATATGGTCGCCGGACATCTCGGTGAAGTTCAGCCAGTTGCGGGCGAGGAAATCGCGGTTATCCATGTCCGGCTTGCGCTCCATGGTCCAGAGGGTGCCCATGTTCCAATAGACCGCACCACCGACGACATCACCGATCGCACCGGCTTCCACCTGAGCGATCATTTCAAGATAGTTTTGTTGGTGGCGGCGCTGTGTGCCGGCCACAACGGAAAGTCCCTTCTTGGCGGCCAGTTCCCCGGTCTCCATCACGCTGCGCACGCCCGCCGGATCGACCGCTACCGGCTTTTCGATGAAGCAGTGCTTACCCGCTTCGATACAGGCCTTGAAGTGAACGGGGCGAAAATTCGGAGGTGTTGCCATCAGGACAACCTCGGCATCGGAATTCGCGACCTTATGGTAAGCATCGAAGCCGTAGTGCCCAACGGAACTGTCCAGCTCGAAGCGTTGGAGGGCACCATTGAGGCGGTCCTGGAAAGCATCACACACCGCGACGATTTCCGTCTCGATGCCTAAGAGCTCCGTGGCTTGGAGAAAGTTTTTCAGAGCGCCTTTGCCCCGGCCTCCGCAGCCAATCAATCCGACTTTGATTTTGCTGGTATTCAGGCCGTTCACGGTCTGAGCGCCCAAAATATTAAAGGCGGGAATGGCCGCGCCGGTGATGGTGGCGGCTTTGACGAAGTTTCGACGGGTGATGTTCTGCATAGGTACCTAGTGTTCTGTATTATTTATGGTTCGGTTTTGGATAATCCTGGTTCAGTTCCAAATATGTATCGCTTATGGTTCGGGAGGGTACGCCTTCGGTTGGAATGTCGGCCTTTGCCGTCCAGAGTAGTGCATTGAGCACAACTTTACGGAAGTCGTCGTCCTGCCAGTTTTTGTGAAAATGCCCCCCGGTGAAACCGAAGCCGCGACCGCCGTTGGGACGCTCATAAGCCCAGGCCACGTGTTGCGGCTCTCCGGCCTCGACGGCTGCCATTACGGTCGGGTTGCTGCCGCGGTTGGTGTCCTTGGCGCGGGAAGTCAGTGTTCTCACCGGAGGTATCGCCGAGAGGATCGGCGTGACTCCTTCCATGCCGGGTTGGAAGCGCATGTGGTAATACCATTCGTCACGGATAGTAAAGGGCTGCACGCCCTTCGTGATGGGGTGGTCGGGCAGTTGGTCGAACGACGCATCCCAGTGCGGGTTGACCGACCAGCCAATTTCAAAATAACCGCCGATCCAGTCGAGAAATTGGGGCCCGAGCTCATCCGGGTGCACTTCGGTGGCAAAGTGCAGGCAGGCTACGCCAACGCCGGCATCGGTGAGTGTCTGGATCTTATCCTGATGCTCCTTGGCCATGTGACGGCGGAATCCATCACAATACATGACAACGGTGTCCGGATTGTCATAGCCGACCCACGGCTCGGGCCAGGTTCCCTCCGTTTCCACATGGGCAATGACGTCGGTCCCGCTTTCATTGAGGCAGCGGGCCAGGAGTTGGCTGCCGGCGTTGTGCTCATGGGCGCCGTAACCATGGCTCTTTTTGCCCGCAAGGAAGAGAATTTCCTTTTTATCGCCCGGCTCCAGCTGACGGAGCCGGATGTTGCGGAACTTGACCTGCATGGGCGGGCCCTGGTGCAGTTGCAAGGCAATGAGGCCCGATTTCAGGCGGTCTTCGGCATTTTCATAGAATGCCGAAACCGTCACCCCGTTAATCATCTGAATCACCTGCTTGCCGCGGGCGATGATATGGTACTCGTTCCAGCCGTCCATATCGACGGCGGACAGAATTTCATCCCGGTCGCCGATTTCAGCCATAACTTTTGGTTTGGTCTTTTTCTCGCCGACCAGTGTTTTTTGTCCGCGATGTGCCAAAATCCCTTTGTGCCGTTCCCCGTAGGCGATCCCCATATACTTCGGGTTTTCCGCGATATCCGCCTGATAGCCGCCAACTACCCAGTCTTTACCGTCAACCGGAAAGCTGCGATATTGGATGCCGCTGTTGTGGTTGCGCAGCTTAAATTCCACCTTCAGCTCAAAATCGGCGACGTCACCGCCTTCCCAAATGAGAAAAGTGTTGTGCGGTGTTGTTATATCCTTGGTCGTCTCGCCGACAATGGCGCCGTCTTCAACCCGCCAGAAGCGCGGGTCCCCGTCCCATCCCTTCAGGGTTTTACCGTCAAATAATTCGATGAATTCCGGCTGGGCCGAGGTTGCATGAACCCCGGCGAAAAGGGCTACAGCACTGACAGATAGGGAAAGTAGGGGGCGAAATGGGCTCTTTTTCATTTAAACGATGGGAGGGATTATACTGACGCTTGGTCTGGAAGCTTCAGTCTATGAGCAATTGTCAGCCTTATCTTGTGATTGTTCCGTTTTATCCGGTGCGGATCAGTCAACTTTCGGGGCCGGATTGCATGATTTCTTTAGTAGCCTTTCACTGTCTTTGCTGGCAATCTTTTTAGGATTTTCGGCCCTCATTATTAGACGATTTCCGTCAAATGCCCCACCTGAGCTAATTCCTCGATTGCAGCCTGAAAGAGGAATTACTTTGATGTGTACCCTGTCCTTATACCGTACAGGACTTTTTTAAAAAGCGGCTTGTCAGTTTGTGGGGATCGATGCCTAGTGAATTCAGCTACTTTTTTGACAAAATACACTGTCCAACCTCGTATAAAGTTCTTTCGTTTCAACGAAAGCTTATCTTGGGAATGACCTACGAAGCCCATTTACCCTTTTCTATCATGAAGCGTATGACTTGTCGCACGTCCCTTCCTAACTATCTGGCCCTTGGGGCTACACTGTTCATGCCAGTCGTGGTGTCGGCCCATGTCGACCCCGGGACAAGGCCCGGAGCGCATGACCACCATCATTCCGTTGTGGTGGGCCACGGAAAATATCAGTATGAAGCCGTTCCCCATTGGGGAGAACTACCGGGAGGCAAGTCGATCGGTCCGACCCACGGCGGCGTAGTGGTCGATTCTCAGGATGGCCGGGTCTACGTATCGACCGACGCCGAACATTCGATTCTGGTTTATGAGGCGAACGGAACATTCGTGGAATCGATCGCTCCGCAATGCCGCGGTTTTCACGCCATGGATATTGGCAGGGACAACCGGGAAACCGTCATTTACGGGGCGCAACTGAAAGACACGCTCAGAGTCTGCAAAATCGATACGGAGGGCAACATCCTGATGGAAATCTCGGCCGAGACGCACCCCGACCTTCCAGGAGGCTGGAAAGGCGTAACCGGTGTGGCCGTGGCACCCGACGGGAGCATTTTCTGTTCGATGGGCTATGGATCCAACCTGATTCACAAGTTTGGGAAGTTCGGTGATTACATCAAAAGTTTTGGGGGCAAGGGGAAGCCTGAAGCAGGCAAAGTCGTCACGCGTACCAGTCATGGTTTGAAGGTCGATACCCGTTTCGATCCGCCCCGCCTGTTGGTGTGCGACCGTGAAAACCGCCGGCTATTTCATACCGATCTCGAGGGGAAGTGGATTGGTGAGATCGTCACCGATCTGAGACGCCCCTGTGCGGTTTCCATTTTTGGTAACCTCTGCGCGATTGCCGAGTTGGAGGGCCGTGTGACCTTGTTGGATAAAAAAGGGAACATTTTGACCCATCTGGGCGACAATCCGAACGAAAAACAGTGGGCAAACTTCAGAGTCGAGTTGGACGCGATTGATGAGGGGCTCTTTACTGCGCCGCACGGTTTGAGTTTTGACGAAAATGGTAATATCTATGTGCAGGACTGGAATGCGTCCGGGCGAATGACGAAACTGAAGCGTCTATCCCAATGAAGTTCCCAGTGCCCCAATTTTAGAAAATGCAAAGTTCATCAAGCATAAGAGGAGTCGTCGCTTTACTGCTGGTTGCGGTTCTGGGCGGTGCATTCTGGTTTGCTTACCAAGGGCCTGAATCCGGGACGACCGACACCGGGCCAGGAGAAACTTCTTCCGATACGACCGAGGAGTCAGGCTACATTGAGCCTTTGAAGCTGGCTGCGGATGCACAGGTCGACTACAATTTTCACGTTAAACCTATTCTGTCGAACAACTGTTTTGCCTGTCACGGTTTTGACCCGAATACCCGTGAAAGCGGTCTGCGCCTGGATACCCGCGAAGGCGCAACCACCAACTACGCGCCGGAAGGGGAAGCTCCCAGATTTGCCGTGGTGCCGGGCTCTCCGGAAGAAAGTGAACTCTGGAAGCGGATCAACCACCATAACCGAGACTTGTTGATGCCTCCCATCGAATCGACCAAGGAAGCGCTGGACGAAAACGAGAAGTCGATTATCAAGCGCTGGATCGCACAGGGGGCGGAATACAAAACGCACTGGTCCTTTATCCCGCCGGAAAAGTCCGGGTTGCCCGCAGTTGACAATAAGCAGTGGGTGAAAAACGAGCTCGACCACTATATTCTCGAGAAAATCGAGAGCATGGGCACAGGACCGTCAGCAATGGCTGACAAGGCGACATTGATCCGCCGCGTAACACTCGACCTGACCGGCCTGCCACCAACCCCTGAAGAGGTTGATGCTTTTCTGGAGGATGACAGTCCCTTTGCTTATGAAAAGGTGGTCGACCGTCTGCTGAAATCGCCTCACTACGGCGAACGAATGGCCCTCGATTGGCTCGATGTTTCGCGCTATGGAGATACCAACGCCCACCACGTGGATCTGATCCGCACCAGCTGGCCCTGGCGTGATTGGGTGATTCGTGCCTTCAATGAGAACAAGCCTTACGACGAATTTATCGTCGAACAACTGGCGGGCGATCTCCTGGAAGATCCGACAATGGATCAGGTTCTGGCGACGAGCTTTAATCGCAATCATCCCATCACAAACGAGGGTGGGGCGATCGATGAGGAGTATCTTGTGGAATATGCTGCCGATCGGGTGCATACGGTCAGCACGGCCTTTCTGGGAATGACGATGGCTTGTGCCCGTTGCCATGACCACAAGTTCGACCCCGTCTCCATCGACGAATACTATAGCTTCCTTTCCTTTTTTAACAGCATCGACGAAGTGGGCCTGGAAGCGCAGGATGCGAAAAAAGCGGAGGGCTACCGTCCTTACATGTATATCGCGCCAAACGAAGACGACCAGCAGGCGCTCAATGCGACCAAACAATCCCTGGTTCAGATTAAGGATGCCATTTCCGGCGTGGCGTGGCATGAGGAATTCAACCGCTTGGTGGAGTCGTATGAACTCGACTGGAAACACCTGACTCCGGCGTATCGGCACGCCTTCTGGAATGGAGAAAAAGTATCCGGGCCCAACTACAAGTATCTGAAAATTAATTCTACCTTGGAGGAACTGGAGGAGCGCCGCAAAGAAGCGGGGCGTTTGGAGTTTGATATTTCATTAAAAGACGCGCCTGAAGGTGCGGACCTTGTGATGGTTCACTTCTATGGTCTGGAATTCGATAAAATCGGGAACAGTCGCGACCTCGATACCGCTGAAGGTAAAGCCATTGTTTCTGAGTTTGATCTGCACATGGTCAAAGGACCGGAGGAAAGTCCGGAGATTGTCAAAACGCTCGGCGTGGCCGAGCACTGGAGCAGTGATTCTGCTCTCGGCATGGCTCGCCCGGCTGCAAATGCCTTTGACGATGATCCTGCCACAGCCTGGGTGCAAAGTCCGAGTGACCGTGCCTTGGTCTTTATGCTGCGTCTGGATGAAGCACTGCCCTCTACGGAGGAGCAAGGGCACCTCCGCCTGGCTTTCCAGTTGGAGAAAGACAGTTTGTTGCCGATCCAAACGAGCATGGTTCATGTTTATGTGGCGAAAGGGCAGCAGACTTTAAAGCATATGGCGGAGCAGGTCCGTCCGTTTTCGCTCACGGCGACCGCGCCGCAGCGCGTTCGCAATCGTCACAAGGAGCAATTTGCCCTGGAATGGTCCGTCTCGAAAGGTGCGCACGCATCAGAGATGCTGGCCGAATGGGGAGCCACTACCGACCGTCACTATTTGTTGCAGCAAAACGCCATTCGCGTGGCGGTGATGCAGGAAAAGGATGAGCCGACGCCAACCTTTGTTTTGGACCGCGGTGCCTATGATTCGCCTCTCAAAGACAGGCCCGTTGATCGCGTCGTGCCTGAGGCGCTTGGTGAGATGGATCCGGATTATCCCAAGAATCGCCTGGGGCTGGCCTATTGGTTGATCGATGAGGATAACCCGCTGACGGCCCGGGTCACAGTGAACCGCTACTGGCAGCTCATTTTCGGGAACGGCCTGGTTCGAACCGCTGAAGACTTCGGCTTTCAGGGCGAACTGCCCACGCATCCGGAGTTACTCGATTATCTGGCTGTCGACTTCATGGAATCGGGCTGGGATGTGAAAGCCCTGATGCGGAAGATCGTCCTCTCCGCGACTTACCGTCAGCAGTCGGTTCGCCGGCCTGAGTTTGACCTGGCCGATCCGGAAAACCGCTATCTTTCCTGGTTCCCTCGCCGGCGTCTGCCTGCCGAATTCATCCGTGACAATGCTCTGGCCGCATCCGGACTGCTTGTTCCGAAGGTCGGAGGGCCGAGTGTTAAGCCTTATCAACCCGACGGGCTCTGGCTCGAGAAGACGATGCGTCCGAACAGCAACACGGGTAAGTTTGTGCGTGATGACGGAGAGGACCTCTACCGGCGGGGCATGTATACCTTCTGGAAACAGGTGGCACCGCCGCCGCAAATGGAAGCTTTTGACGCGCCCTCACGCGAGGTCTGTGTGATCAAAAGAAATAATACGAACACACCGATGCAGGCACTCGTTCTGCTCAACGACGTAACCTTCCTCGAAGCTTCACGGGCCATGGCTTCTCGTGTTATGGACGAGCTTCCCGGGGAATGGGAGACGACTTTGAACGACCGCCTTGTGCGCAGCTATCGCTACCTGACCGGGCGGCGACCTTCAGAGCAAAGTATGGAAGTCTTGAAGAATCTGACACTCGAATCTTACAAGGCCTTTGCCGCCGACAGTGAGAAGGCGGAAGGCTTCCTCTCTTATGGGGAAAGCCCGATTGATGAAGATGCGGATACGGTTGAGCTGGCGACACTGGCATATACCGCTTCGGCAATTATGAATTTAGACAAGACCATAACCCGTGATTAGGACTGATACAGATGGATCCCATTGAAGAATATTGCCGTAACATCACCCGTCGTGAATTTTTTAGCAAAATGGCCGTTGGTGCAGGGGCAATTGCTTTTGGCGACCTGTTGACACGGGATGGCTATGCGAGCGCGGAAAATCCACTTAAATATGGTCAAATGGGAGCGCCGCACTTCGCTCCGAAGGCTAAACGGGTGATCTACCTCTTTCAAAATGGAGGCCCCTCTCAACTCGACATTTTCGATTATAAACCCGGACTGAAGCAGAAGTTCGACCAAGACCTTCCGGATTCGGTTCGTCAGGGGCAGCGGGTGACGGGGATGACTTCCGGACAAAACAGGTTCCCGGTGGCGCCATCGATTTTCGAATTCAAAAAATACGACAACAACCAGGACGGATTATGGGTGAGTGAGCTGTATCCGCACACCGCGAGTATGGCCCATGAGATGTGTGTGATGTATGGCATGCACACGGATGCGATCAACCACGTGCCGGGTATTACCTTCCTGCAGACGGGGCACCAGCAACCGGGACGGCCGGCGATGGGCTCCTGGATGAGTTATGGGCTGGGCAGCGCTAATGACAACCTCCCGTCCTATGTGGTCATGATCAGTCAGGGCTACGGGAACATGCAGGCGATTTCCTCGAACCTCTGGAGCTCGGGCTTCCTACCCAGCGAACATCAGGGAATCAACTTCCGTGGCGCGGGAGATCCTGTCCTGTATCTCTCTGATCCCAAGGGGATGAATCGCACGGACCGCCGCCGGATGCTGGACGCGATTGCCGATCTCAATCAGGAAGAATATCACCGCACCAAGGACGACGAGATCATGGCCCGGATTTCCCAATACGAAATGGCCTACCGGATGCAGGTATCGGTTCCCGAATTGACTGACCTGAGCGACGAGGATGAGGACACGCTCGCATTGTATGGGCCGGACGTGCACACGCCCGGAAGCTATGCCTACAACTGCATCATGGCCCGACGCATGGCGGAGCGGGGTGTGCGTTTCGTGCAGCTTTACAATCGCGGGTGGGATCAGCATGGCAACCTGCCGAACGAAATTAAGAAACAGTGTAAAGCGTCAGACCAGCCTCAGGCCGGCCTGCTGAAAGACCTCAAGCGCCGGGGGATGCTGGATGAAACGCTTGTGGTCTGGGGCGGCGAGTTTGGTCGTGGTGTTTACAGCCAGGGTAAACTAACTGAGGAGAATTACGGGCGCGACCACCATCCCAAGTGCTTTACCATGTGGATGGCCGGCGGGGGTGTGAAGCCTGGCATTACCTACGGCCAAACGGACGAATACTCTTACAATATTCTGGATGGGGGGATTCACGTTCATGACTTGCATGCCACCATGTTCCATTTGCTTGGTATCAATCACGAGAAACTGACCTATCGTTACCAGGGGCGTGATTTCCGGCTGACGGATGTGCACGGCAAGATCGTGAAGGATATTCTCGCTTAAACAGTGCTCCGGTAAGCGCATGGATTTCATCTCATTTTTAGGGCGTCTGCATCCCGTCGTCCTGCACCTGCCCATAGGGGCCTTGTTTACGGTGATCGTCGCTGAGATCTGGTTGTTGCGTTCGACGCAGCGCAAGGATCAGTTGCTGCTCTTCGTTCTCTATCTTTTCACATTGTTGACCGCAGTGTTGGCGATCGCGACCGGACTTATACTTCACGAGGAAGATGCATACGGCGGCTCGACTCTCGATCTGCATGAGAAACTGGGAATCGCCACCGGTGTGGTCATGATTCTTCTGGCTGGCTGTGCCTATGTGGCTGTTCGAATGCAGTCAAAGCATTCCGGCCTCAGTCGCTGGGTGACGATTCGCCGATTGGGCCTGTTTGTATCCACGGGCCTGATTACGGTTACCGGACACTATGGTGGCGAACTGACTCATGGTCGGGGCTTCCTCTTTGAATACGGGCCCGCCTTTTTACGTGAGTCGACCAAAGTGGAGCCGGTTGAAATTACCGCGGAGATCACCGCTTTTGACGCTGCGATTCACCCGATCATCGAGAATTATTGTGTCTATTGCCACGACGACGAGACGACCAAGGGTAAGCTGCGTATGGACAGCCCGGAGGCAATGCTGGCTGGCGGCAGCACGGGGCCATTGTTTGTCGCTGGTGATACGGAGAACAGCCTGATGCTTGAGCGCATACACCTTCCCGACGATCACGAGGACCATATGCCTCCGATTGAAAAGCGGCAACCGAGCGAAGAGGAAATCGCTGCGCTAACCTGGTGGATTGAGAGCGGTGCATCATTCGATATGAAACTAAGCGACCCTCAGGTTCCAGAGTCTGTTCAGGCCGTTGTGCCCGGCGATGAGCCAGTCGAAGAAGAGCCGAAAATCTCAGAAGAACTGGATTTGGAAGCCGTGCAGGAATTACGCGATCAACTGCTGACCATCCAGCGGATTCAGCAGGGAGATAATCGCCTCTGGGTCAGTTTTAGTGCCATAGCCACCACGGCCGGAGATGATTTTATATTACAGCTTCGGCCACTGGCGAATTTTGTCACTTGGCTGGATCTGGCCCGTACGCAGATCACGGATGCCTCCATGTCAGAACTTGCCCTTATGAAAAATCTTGAGCAACTGAATCTGAATGCCTGCGACATTACTGACGAAGGGATCAAACAATTGGAAGGCCTTGATAATCTCAAGGATCTAAACCTGGCCGAGACACCGGTCAGTGAAGCTTCACTTCCGACACTGATTCAACTGGACTCGCTTGAAACAGTCCACCTTTTCGGCACCGGATGGACAGCAGAGGGTGCGGAAGTTTTTCGAAGAATCCGACCCGACGTAACGGTCAACATCGGTGAGTGAGCGGCTGGGAACAGGCACATCAGCCGGCCATCAGAAATCTACAGTCGCTTGATTCGGATATTGCGCAGCCAGAAGGGCATGCCGTGATCCTGAAAGCCAATTTTGCCGCTTGTGGATAAAGATTCTCCGTTAATTTCATGGGCCTTCAGGTCCGTGTGATCGTGAACCAGTACGCCATTGATGACAACCGTGAGCAGTGAGCCCTCTAGTTTGACCACAGCACGGTTCCATTCGCCCGGAAGCTTGTTGGCGGATTTGGCCAACGGATCTCCGGCCTGGCGATCCTTGAACATGATGATGCCGCCAAGGTCGTGCCAACCCGGTTTTTCCTTTTTGTGACACTGGGTCAGTTGGAGCTCCAAGCCCGTGAAAACGGGGTTATCTACGTCGGACACCCGGAAGTAAAAGCCCGAGTTGCCGTTTGGAGTGAATTTAAATTCAAACTCGCAGATAAAGTCGGTGTAATCCTCCTTGAGCCAAAGATAGGAGCCGAAACGATTCCATCCTTTTTCACCCGGACGCGGTTCGAGAGAAACATTTTTTCCGTCTACCGACCAATTGCCCTCTGTCGTGACTTTTGAAAGGTCACCGTCGATGACCGTTTCCCATTCAGACGTTTCGGCGAAACATGGCAAAATAGTGGAAATGCCAATCAGTATGATTAAGGAGCTGAGTTTGTGTTTTGTTTTCAGATGCATAGAGCTGCGGGTGTTATGGACTTGGGTGCCTGATGACTGATTTTTGTTTTTCGGGCGGAATTGGAATGCTGCCCTGAACTGAGCGAACAGAGGGGAGGTATTCTACGTCTGGGCCTCTTCGGACAAGTCGTGGATGCAGTTAGGGAGTGAAATCAGAAACGTGCTTCCTTTATCGGGCGTGCTTTTCATGCTTATGCTGGCTCCGATGAGATCACATATCTTGCGGCATATGGTTAGGCCCAAACCTGCTCCTTCATGGTGCCGTGACAACGAACTTTCGATCTGGTAGAACGGTTCAAAAATTTTCATTTGCTTGTCAGCCTCAATGCCGATTCCGGTGTCGGTGACACTGAAGTCCAGTCCGTTCTCGTTGATTTGAACCCCAACTGTAACAGATCCTTCCTCTGTGAATTTCAGTGCATTGTTTATCAGATTGATCAGCAACTGGCGTAGACGAAGAGCATCTGTTTTGATTGTCTCGGGCAATCCCGGGGCCTCTGTTAGCTTTAATTCCAGTCTCTCAAAGTCCGCTTTGGGCTTCATGATCTTGACGATACTGTTGAGAAAGGCGCTAAGTTCGAAGGTTGTTTCCTCGATTCTGAATTCCCCGCGTTCCAGTTTGGAGAAGTCCAGGATCTCACTGATCAATGAAAGTAAATGAGCGCCTGAATCGTGGATGGTTTCGAGCGCCTTACGTTTTTCCAGGTCTTTCTCGTCGAGCGCCAAAATTTCGCTCAGTCCGATGATCGGGTTCAAGGGAGTCCGTAGTTCGTGACTAATGACGGAAAGAAAATCATTTTTGGCCAGGTTGGCGGATTCAGCCCTTTTGACGTTTTCCTCAAGTTCTTTTTGTATGCGCCGCTGTAGATCGATATAGTCGTTCTCTTTTCTGTAATGATCCAAGTCCGCCTCTATTGCGGTGCGGAAGCCATTGACCAGGCGTTTGATTTTATCCGAAAATTTATTTTCCTTGGAGTCCAGAATACAGAGCGTGCCAAAAATACTCCCGTCCGGCCAGAGGAGCGGAACTCCGTAATACGCGATCATACCCAGGGGAACATCAGGATTATCTGCCCAGAGGGGATCCTTCAGCGCATCGACGATAGATAAGTCCTCCCGGTTGGCGACGACAGTTTCACAGTAGAGCCCGCAGCCCAAGTGTTCCTTCGCACCTTCTTCATAAACATTATCAGGATTCGTGCTGGAGGCATGTACTTCAATCTCTCCCTCGAGCAAGCGCATTACCAGTGCGGCGGGAATTTCGCCAATTTCGATCAGGATGTTCAGCAACTCACGCCACTTTTCCAGAATATCATCAGACTGTTTGCTGAAAGCGGCGTCCTTGATTGGGATGGTGACAGAATCCCGTCCCCGGACGAAGACATCTGTCTTCACGGTATGTTTGGAATGGTGCAATGCTTTAGGGATATCTCAGCAAACCACGATATCAAGCAGTTTAAACCAACCGAACGTTAAACAGCGTACTTTTTACAGGCCGGACCAATATGCGCTTATTCGCCGGATTAGAGGCAGGTGCTCTCGCCGTTGCGCAGTGTCTTGAATGCTTGTCCATTCAGCCGGCAGGCTTCTTCAAAAATCGCCGGATCGGCGGTGTTGAATGCAAACATGTCGTAGTGGTGGGGGATGACCAACTTTGCCTCAACCGCGCGGCCCAACGTGGCGGCTTCCTCTCCGTTGAGATTTCCCGCAACACGTCGTTCAGGCTTGTTTCCGTTAATTGGTAGAAAAGCGACATCAGGGGCGAAAGGCTTTAAAGAATCGATCAAGCCTTCGTGTATCAGGGTATCACCGCTGTGATAGATGGTTTTTCCGGCAACTTTTATGACAAAGCCCATGAACTTACAGTTTCCGTGCTCATCTCGATCGACATTATTGTGGGCGGCACTAATGCCATGGATTTCCATGCCCCCGAATGTGGTCATTTCGCCTGCGTTCGTCTCTAGCATACGATCAGCTATGTTGCCGAGCCGATTGAGGATGAATTCCCGATTGGCGCGTGGGCATAGTAGTTTCGCATCGGGGTTGGCTTCAAAAAGTGGCAGTAGTGTCTCTGCATCCAGATGGTCGGTGTGGTTGTGGGAACTGGTGATGAGATCAATTCCCGTAATCTGTGCCGGAGCGATTACCTGCTCGGTGACACGCTGGTGCGGCTTGTCGGTATCGGCATACTTTTTCGTCAGTGAATCCGATAGATAGGGGTCGAACAAGATCGTTCCCTCAGCTGTGACCACCAGGAAACCGCTTTGTCCGAGCCACCAAACCTTTGTCGCTCCCTGACGCTGTGCTTGCTTAATGTCGGTGAGGAGGGCGTCGTCTTTTTGGAAAGCCTGCTTCACGGGTCAGGTAAGCTTGAGCTCTTTTTTAACTATTTCCACGCCGGCGACCATGTTGACCAGTTTGCGTTTGGCGGCCCAGCGGGCGGTCTGGCTCAATCCGCAGTCGGGAGCAAAAACCAATTTTTCAGCGGGGGCGTACTCGAGGCAGCGTCTGACGCGGCCTGCAATATCATCCGGGGTTTCAACATAATAACTTTTCACGTCGACGATGCCGACCGCGACATCCGTGTGTTTTGCGATCTCAGCGATGAGTTCCAGTTCGGCAAACTCACGACTGGCCATCTCGACGTGCATCTCGTCGCACTTGAAATCAAGAAACGCGGGGAACATGGGTGAAATTTGGCGCGGGCCCACCGCCCGGGCTTTAAAATTACCAAAGCAGAGATGGGTGCAGACGCGGGCTTTCCCTTCAATAGACTCGACCGTACGGTTAAAGATATCGACGAAACGGGCAGGATCCTCCTTGTAGGCGTAGCAGCTCATGGAGGGCTCATCGACACTGATTTCCGTGCAGCCAGCGGCCACCAGGGCTTCGAGCTCTTTTCGGACGATCGGCAACAAGGCCTCGGTGATGGCCCAGCGGTCCTTATACTGCTCATTGGGTAAAAGGCGGCCGCTCATGGTGTAGGGGCCGGGGACACTGGCTTTCAAAGTGACTTGCTTGCCGGGGTGCATCGCTTGATACACTTCGGCCAGCCGCTGGTATTCCTCCACTGCGCCCAGCCCTTCAGGAGCATGTAATTCGCCGGTGATGGCGTGTTTGCCTCGCTGATCATGAGCGGGAGGGCCGAAGAGACGGGGCGAAGCGGATTCCAGCTCGATTCCCTTGATGTAGCCGTAGAAGGAAAGGTTGAAGTCGAAGCGGGTTTGTTCACCGTCGGTAATGACATCCAGTCCGGCCGAAAGTTGGTCATGGACGGCGGCAATAACGGCGTCGCGTTGCACTTCGGAGATGTCGTTGACACCAAAGTTGTCCAGATTTTCAGAGGCGAGTTCGAGCCAACCGGGAAAGGGGTAGCTGCCGATGACTGAGTTACGAAGGGGGTTGGATTCCATGATGAGATATTATTGAGCGTTATCCGTATTCATACCTAGGCTGATCAAGCTAAAACATAGGTAAAGAGTTGATTATTAGATAGCTTTCAGAACATTTCTTCTTATTCAACAAGATCGTCCCACTGTCTGCTATTTTATGCCATGAAACCCAAGCTGAAATATGATTTCAAGGAGGATCGATCCTTATGGATAACCCTGAGCGGCTTGATCGATGCGCAGACCATGGAAAGGTTGACTTATGCAGACCATGAAGACGAGCGCTCTGTGACGGCGAAATACGCGATCGCAGATCTAAGAGAGGCTGATATGCGAGAGGTGACTCATCGCCAGATTCGTCATGTCGCTGCTCTTGATATTGGCGCATCCCGTACCAACCCTCATCTGCGGGTCGCATTTGTCGCCGCAGATCCTGTCGCAGTGGAATGTTGCCAATATTACATATCCATTTGTACGAGACTGAAAATCCCCTGGGAGCTGGCTATGTTCGAGCATGTTGAAGAAGCGCTTGGATGGTGCCGTCAGGTTCGCTCTGTAGGTTGAGGTACTCTTTTATGACCCCCCAATTTCTTTGGGGCGCAAAAAAAGGCCGGTCACAGCAGACCGGCCTTTCGGAATTTTTTTGGGAGAATGTGTTACTTCAACAGATCGACCATGGCTTCACCCATGGCGAGTCCGACATTCATGTAGGTCTTGGCGTTGCCGCTGTAGTGGGCGTTCGAGGAACTTCCCATGCTGAGCGGATGCGTATACACAGTGCTTACATCGCCTTTGAACTCGGAATATTCACCTTCGGCGTTGCCGACAGCCATCATCCCCTCGAGAATCATTTTTTCATTCCCTTCGGCATTGTCCTTATCGGTCTGGCCGAGGGTGGCGCAAACGAACTTGGCATCCGGTGCGTCGAATTCTTTGCGCAGTGCTTTAATCAAAGTGGCGAGGTTTTTGCCGTAGCGGTAAGCGTGTCCCGCGTTGTAGCGATCTTTGTCGCCCTGCCACCAAAGGAAACCGGCAATCTCGTAACCTTGTGCGTCCGGATAGTAAGTGTTCAATTCCTCTAGGATCTTTTTGGCGTTGGCGACATCGTCGTCGTACTGCTTGCCTGCATACCACTTGTGATTAGGCGGTTCCGGAATATTTCCTTTTTCCCAGCGTAAATGGCGCACCTCATCGTTATAGCCGGGATAAACGTAGGTTTTGCCATCCTTGGGGTCTTCATATTCGAAGCGTTCGCTACCGGGAGGGAGGAGATCCCAGCCCAAGCTTCGGTTGCCAATGGAGCTACGCAGTACCATGACCGGCTCGTCGATTGCGTTGCCGAGTTGATGGCCGATGCCCAGGTCAATGCCGATCTTTTTGCTTTTTACGGTGAGGAAATCGTTGCGACCAACCCGCATGCTGCCGCGTTTTTGCATGACATGGACCTGGCGGACATCCTGTCGGGTGGTCCAATTGCCCTCGTCATCGACGAGGAAAGGATAGAGGCCCTCGTTTTTAACGGCGTGCTCCAGAGTGCCTTCTTTATCCGCGGGACCGACCTTGCCCATTTCCAGGGTGTTGGACTGCCCCATGACGATGAAGACCTTGACCTTCTTCGACATGTCGGCGGGCTGACCGTCGGGTTGCGGCAAATCAGCGGCTTGAGACGCGGTAACAGAGGAGAGTGACGCCAAAAGGCCGACTAACAGGGCCTTTGAAACATGGGGTAATCTTTTATTCGAGATATGTGTAATCATTCGCATGAGGTTTCTTAGTGTTATTTGTTTTACAAGGCCTATTCTGGCCTGTTGGCCTATTGACTGTCTGTCTTCAGGGAAGTTCCACCCGTCGGAAAATATACGATTTGCAGAAGAAAACTTTGGCGTGACGATCCCATCATCCTGAGTTTTATTACCTACCAATGCACGTTCCCATTCCTGAAAATATCGAACTCGTTGAAGAACGCGGCGATCTCGTCATTCGTCGCTCCTGGCGCGGCCCGCACCTATGGTTTCTGTTGCTTTTCTGCATCATATGGAACGGCTTTCTTGTCTTCTGGTACTCGGCCGCATTCGGCGATTCCAATGCGCCACTGATCATGAAGCTCTTTCCGCTTGGGCATGTCGCCGTCGGAGTCGGCCTGACCTACTACGTCATTGCCGGGTTCGTCAACAAAACCGATATTCGCATCAACCCGCTTAAGGTGAGCGTTCTGAGCTATCCGATGAAGTGGTTCGGCAACAAAGAGGTGGCGATCGACGACATCAAGCAGCTCTACACCACGGAAAAGATTTCCAACAACAAGAACGGGACCAGCATGAGCTACACCGTCAACATCCTGACGCCTGCCGGGAAGCAGCTCAAACTGATCTCCGGACTGCAGGCTAAGGAGCAGGGGATCTATATTGAGAAAAAGATCGAGGAAGTGTTAGGGATTGAAGATGAAGCAGTCGCTGGTGAGGTGTAATACCTTTTAAAAGAGGGATCATTTGGGGAGAAGGGGGGAGAAGGGGAGAACTGACCAGGGAAAGCCTCTACGGATAGAAAAGTTCCCTTGTCCTTTTGTCCGGCGCAAGCTGTGGCATCAGCTGTGTTCCCGGCCCCAGAGCCAGAGTAGGTCGGCGAGACGATTCAGGTAGTGGATGAGTTCCGGGCGGACCGCGGCTCCGGAATCGCGGAGGGTAACGAGTCCACGTTCACAGCGGCGACAGGTGGTACGTGCCTGGTCAAAAAAAGCATCGGCTACGGTGTTGCCGGGATAGCTCCAGCCCTTGAAGCCACCCTTGCTGGATTCAAACTCATCTACCAGATTGGTCAGGGTATCGACTTTACTGAGATCGATCAGTTTTCCCTGATATTTCTCACTCAACTTTCCGCGATCCGCATCGTCGGTGGCTAGCTCGCACATCATTACGACCAGATCTTTCTGAATCTCCAGGATTTGCTCCCGGATGGAATCATTTTTAGCATGGGCGCGGCAAAGTCCCAAAGCCGAGTTCAGTTCATCGACTCGCCCGTAGGTCATAACGCGGGGATGGTTTTTCGGCACTCGCTTGCCGAAGAGCAAGGAGGTGCTGCCGTCATCACCGCGTTTGGTGGAAATACTCATGGGGTGAACATCGAACATTGAACATCGAACGTCCAACATTGAATGAAGTGCGGATGATTTAAAGTTGGAGGTTCGATGTTCGGCTTTCGTTGCGACTATTGCGCCTCGAGTAATAATTGAAGCATCTTTTTGGCTGCGTCCGGGATGACTGTTCCGGGGCCGAAGATGGCCTTGGCCCCGTGCTCGTAGAGGTAGTCGTAGTCCTGCGCGGGGATAACGCCGCCACAGACGACCATAATATCTTCGCGACCCAGCTTCTTGAGTTCGTCCACAAGCTGTGGGAGCAGTGTTTTGTGCCCGGCGGCGAGTGATGACATGGCGACGATGTGGCAATCGTTTTCCACGGCTTGCCTTGCGGTTTCCTCCGGTGTTTGGAAGAGGGGGCCGATGTCGACGTCGTAGCCTAGGTCGGCGTAGCCGGTGGCGACGACCTTCGCGCCGCGGTCATGGCCGTCTTGACCCATTTTGGCAATCATGATCCGCGGACGCCGTCCTTCTTCCTCCTCGAATTTGTGGATGAGTTCCTTGATTTCCTCCATGGCAGGTGTGCTTCCGAATTCCTTGGCGTAGACGCCGGAAATGGAACGGATGTTCGCCTTATAGCGACCGACCACACTTTCGATAGCGTCAGATATCTCACCTAAAGTGGCGCGCTTGGAAGCGGCGTCAACGGCGAGTTCGAGGACGTTGCCGTCACCATCTCTCATGGCGTTGGCAATTGCTTCAAGGCTGGTTTTCACGGCGGCATTATCGCGCTCGGCCCGAAGCTTTTTCAGGCGTGCGATTTGGGATTCCCTTACAGCGGAATTATCGATGTCGAGAATTTCCAGGGGGTCTTCCTTTTCGAGTCGATACTTGTTGAGTCCGACGATGGTTTCCTTGCCGGAATCAATCCGGGCCTGCCGGCGTGCCGCCGCTTCCTCGATTCTCAGCTTGGGAATGCCTTCCTCGATCGCCTTGGTCATGCCGCCGTATTCTTCACACTCCTGAATGTGGCCCCAGGCTTTGTGCATGAGTTCGTGGGTGAGTGCTTCCACATAGTAACTGCCGCCCCAGGGGTCGATGAAACGGCACATGCCGGTTTCTTCCTGGATGAAGAGTTGGGTGTTCCGGGCGATCCGTGCAGAGAAATCGGTCGGCAGGGCGATCGCTTCATCCAGTGCGTTGGTATGCAGTGATTGGGTGTGTCCGCAGGCCGAGGCCATCGCTTCGATGGCGGTCCGGGTGACATTGTTGAACGGGTCCTGTTCGGTCAGGGACCAGCCGGAGGTTTGCGAGTGCGTGCGAAGGGCCAGCGACTTCGGGTTCTTCGGGTCGAACTGTTTGACAATCTTGGCCCAGAGCAGACGGGCCGCCCGCATCTTCGCTATCTCCATGAAGAAGTTCTTGCCGATTGCCCAGAAGAAGGAGAGGCGCGGGGCGAAGGCATCGATATCCAGGCCGGCATTCACGCCGGTGCGCAGGTATTCCAGCCCGTCAGCGAGGGTGTAGCCCATTTCCAGGTCGGCGGTCGCACCGGCCTCTTGCATGTGATAGCCCGAAATCGAGATCGAGTTGAACTTGGGCATGTTTTTCGACGTGTATTCGAAGATGTCACCGATAATCCTCATGGAGGGCGTGGGCGGGTAAATATAAGTGTTCCGCACCATGAATTCCTTGAGGATGTCGTTTTGGATCGTCCCGGCGAGTTGATCCAGTTTGCAGCCCTGTTCCAGTCCCGCCAGAATGTAGAATGCGAGCACGGGAATGACCGCACCGTTCATGGTCATGGACACAGAAACCTTGGAGAGGTCGATGTCGTTGAAGAGAATGTGCATGTCTTCAACCGAATCGATGGCGACCCCGGCCTTGCCCACATCGCCAACCACACGAGGGTGGTCGGAATCATATCCGCGGTGCGTTGCCAGGTCGAAGGCAACGGATAGGCCCTGCTGGCCGGCGGCGATATTCCGGCGGTAGAAGGCGTTGGATTCCTCGGCGGTCGAGAAGCCGGCATACTGCCGCACCGTCCAGGGTCGGAAAGCATACATCGTGGCGTAGGGCCCCCGCAGGTTGGGAGCAATCCCAGCAGTGTAGTCGAGGTGCTCCATCTTTTCGTAGCCCTGTTGAGTGTACAGTGGCTCGACGTCGATTTGCTCCATGGTCTCGTTGACCAATTCATCGACGCTCTTGCCGGTTTCGGCTTGGACTTGTTCGGCCCATTCCTCCCGGCTGGCGGCAGGCTTAGGGGCTTCGTAAGTGATTTCTGAGAAGTTCGGTTTCATTCTAAATAGTTCTCCGGTTTCGTTGGATCAGTTGTCCGTTTACAGGACGCCGAGGCCTTCGAGGTATCGGCGGTTGACTTCATAATTGTTCGACTTGACGAAGATATAGTCATCCATGCCGGCAGCACGGTAAGCCTCTTCCTGGTCGCCCGGAAAGCCGGCAAGCACGACCTGCATGTCCGGCATGGCTTGCTTGATCGCCTGGGCAAAGTCGGGGAATTGCGCCTCATAGTCGGCATCGGTTCCGCAGACAACGGTGATGCCCGCACCGGACGCCTCCAGTGCGGCAACCGCATCCTCAGGGCTTTCAAATCCCGCCGGTGAGATGATTTCAAAGCCGCCTGCGGCGAAGAACCCTCGGGTAAAGTCGGCTCTTAATTTGTGCCGGCGAAGCGGTCCCAGGTTGGTGAGGAATATCTTCGGCGCTGTGCCGCTGGCTTCGGCAAACTTCTGGGATGCTGCGCGGAGGGACTCATAGCCCTGGGCGAGGCGCATGCTCGGAAGGGGTTTGATTGCCTCGGTTGGCTCAGCGCTGGCCCGGATGGTGCGGGTGACCTCCCCGATGGTGGCCCCGTCGATAAAAGCATCGACAAGCGTCTCAACGGCATTCTCGCGCGTGGACTCGAGGATCTTCTCTAGCGCAGCCATAACCCTGACATCGGTGTCCTCGTCCGTCGCGGTGCGGGCGTCGGCGATTTCCTTGGCGCGTTGGTCACGAAGTTCAGCATAGTCCGGAATGCGGCTTTCCAGTTCTTTTTCTTCCAGGTTGGGATAGACGTTGGTGCCGATCAGGCTGGCTCGCCGTTGGTTGAGTTGTTGATGGTTCGATGCGTCGGTGGCCGCCAGTTTTTCGGCGATAAAGCCGTTTGTGAGTGCATCGGTCATGCCACCCTGGGCATCGATTTCCTGAAAGAAGGACCAGGACTTTTCACTGACTTCGTTGGTCAGCCACTCGATCGCCCAGGACCCGCCGGCCGGGTCGACTACCGAGGTGAGTTCGCATTCTTCCTGTAGGATGACTTGAGTGTTACGTGAGATCCGGCGACTGAATGCATCCGGGACACGGGCCACTTCATCGAAGTTGCCGACGCACATACTGTCGACCCCTCCGATAACCCCACTGAGTGCCTCCGTGGTGGTGCGGAGCATGTTCACATATGGGTCTTTTTGTGTTTTGTTATAAAGCCCGGTACGCGCGTGCATGTGAATCTTTTGCGCTTCCTTACCGCCTCCAAAGGCGGCGACCACTTGTGCCCAGAGCACCCGGGCAGCCCGCAGTTTGGCAATTTCCATGAAGAAGTTGCCGCCGATCGCGAAGCTGAAGCGGATTTGTTTGGCCGCATCATCCACGGATAAACCACGCTCTGTCAGTTCGGTGAGATAAGCCGCTCCGGTAGCCAGGGCGATGCCGAGTTCTTCTACGGCCGAAGCACCAGCCTGATGATATGGCAGGGTGGAGACTCCGACGGCCTGTACGCCTGGCGCGTGCTTTGTGCAATGTTCTGCGAGTACAGCTTGTTCTTCAAAGAGTGAGCCCAGGTCCGCAGGCGCTTGACCTGCGGCGGCTTTGACCGCGATCGGGTCCATCCCGAGACTGCCTTTTACTTTGGCGGGGTCGGCACCGATGGCCTTCAGCCAGGCGAAGAAAAGTGAGCCAACCGCCATGCCGGAGCAGCCGGTGCGGAGGTGAAAGCTGACCGCCTCCGGAACGATATCCTTGAAAGCGGCCTTGATGTCTTCGAGGCAGGCGAGTGAGAGGCCACAGGCTCCGACCTCGCCCACATGAGCCGCATCCGGATCGAGCCCCTTCAATGTGGCGATGTCGAGGATGACGTTCAATGCGTTTTGCCCGCGCATCAGATCGGCTGTCGCGGCCCGGTTGAAATCGATCGGTGTGCCGTAGGGGAGTTCCTGGGCGATTTCCCAGGGTTCTGCACTGTAGCCGGCAGCACTTGTGCCACGCAGATAACTGTCGAAACCGGGAAGAGTGTTCGCGGCAGGCAGATTTTCCAGGACGTCTTTCCAAAAGATAGGCTCCAGAAGAATGCCCTCCGGAGTCATGCGCTTCATGAGCTTATCAAATGGCGCGCCTTTCAACAGCTTTTCGGCAGCTTCCCGCCACTCTTGTTTCGTTGGTGCGGTGAACTCCTTAAGGAGTCCGGCATTGTCGTTTGATGCCTTTTTCATCATTATTCAGGTAAATTCTGGTTTTCTTTATGGCGATTGGAGAAAACTTTGTCAATAAGATAAATTAATATAAAAATGTATTGACGTAAGCATATCTTATCTCAAATATGGCGACTAACCTGAGAAAATTATGATAACAAAAATTGATCATCTCGGCATCGCCGTAAAAAATCTGGATGAAAGCATTGCCTATTATGAGAGCGCTTTGGGCCTCCACTGTCACGGTCGTGAAGAGGTCGCTTCCCAAAAAGTAAAGACTGCTTTTTTTGAAGCAGGTGAGGTCCATCTTGAACTTCTTGAGCCGACTTCGGACGAAAGTCCGATCGCCAAGTTTTTGGAAAAAAACGGCGAAGGCATTCACCACATCGCATTTGCGGTGGAAGATATTGAAGACCAATTAAAGAAAGCATCTGAAGCGGGAGTACGCCTGATACATGAGGTGCCCTTCGAAGGTGCTGCTGATAAGCTGGTCGCATTTTTACATCCCAAATCCACTCACGGGGTGCTGACTGAATTTTGCATGCCTAAACAATAAAGGCTCTGCTATAACTGCAACAGGAGAATACCATGGCAATAAACCCTAAATTACTCGAAGAGTTGAAAGAGCGGCGTGCAAAGGCACGAAAAGCCGGTGGCGAAGGCAAGCTCGCAAAACGTCACGAAAAAGGAATGATGAGCGCGCGTGAACGCCTGGAGACCTTTTTCGACGAAGGCACCTTTCAGGAATTCGGCATGCATGCCGAGCACAGTTGCCATCGTTTCGGCATGGAGAAGAAAGAACTTCCCTATGACGGTGTTGTGTGTGGTACCGGTCTTGTCGACAGTCGTCCGGTGGCGGCCTATTCGCAGGACTTCACTGTGAGTGGTGGGTCTTTGGGGCGCATTCATGCCAAAAAAATTTGCGACCTGATGGACTTTGCCCATGAGGCGGGAATGCCGGTCGTAGGTGTCAATGATTCCGGAGGGGCGAGGATTCAGGAGGGCGTCGATTCACTGAGCGGTTACGGGCAGGTTTTCTTCAAGAATGTTCTGCTTTCCGGGGTGGTGCCCCAGGTTGCCATTATTGCCGGGCCATGTGCCGGTGGGGCCGCTTATTCGCCTGCGCTGACGGATTTCCTTATCATGACCAAGGACAATGCAAATATGTTTATTTGCGGGCCGGACGTGATTAAGGCGGCAACGGGAGAAAGCGCCGAGTTGGAGCAGTTTGCCTCGGCGGCCGCCCATGCCAGCATCTCCGGTAATATCCATCTTGTGGCTGACGATGACAAGCATGCCATGGAACTGACGGCCAAGCTGTTATCATTCCTGCCCAGTAACAATATTTCGGATCCACCCCACGAGTTTCAGAACCTGGACCTTTCCGATGACCCCGAGTTGAATGAGATTGTGCCGGCTAGCAGTAAGGAGGCGCTCGATACAATGGCGGTGATTGACCGTCTGGTCGACGATGGTGATTTCTTCGAGATTATGCCGGACTTCGCACGGAACATCATCGTCGGTTTCGCACGGATCGAGGGTATCGTCGTTGGCATCGTGGCCAACAATTCAATGGTCAAGGCGGGCACCCTTGATATCGACAGTTCAGATAAAGCGGCCCGCTTCATTAGGACCTGTAATGTCTATAATATTCCCATTGTTTCTCTGGTCGACATTCCGGGTTTCATGCCGGGGCTGGCGCAGGAGCAGGGCGGTATCATTCGCCACGGAGCCAAGATGCTCTTCGCTTATGCGGCGGCAACCGTTCCTAAGATTACTCTGATTATGCGGAAGGCCTACGGTGGCGCTTATCTGGCGATGTGTTCCTCCGACTTGGGAGCGGACATGGTCTTTGCCTGGCCGACAGCTGAGATTGCGGTGATGGGAGCGGAAGGGGCCGCTAAGATTCTCTACCGAAAAGAGATTCAGGAAGCGGAGGATCCGAAGGCGAAAACGGCGGAGCTCTGTGAGGCTTACCGGGAAGAATTCTCCTCGCCTTACCAGGCGGCGGCCAATGCCATGATTACCGATGTGATCGAACCGGCCCAATCCCGGGCAGCAGTGGCACTGGCACTGAGAAACACACTGAGTAAGCGTGACACACGGCCGCCGAAGAAACACGGTAATATTCCGCTATGATCAATTACCCTGACGAACCCGAAACGATTAAACTATGATTCATTCAATATCAGTCTTGGCACAGCTTGCCGGTGATGCATCCGCCGGGCCAAAGCCGGGCGGCGTGGTGATTGTCGGTTTTCTTTTTGTTGTCATCGTGCTGGCGCTACTCGCATCCGTAACCTCGGCCATCGGGGCTTGGTTTACCAAACAGGCAGCGAAAAATGCAGCGCAGGCCGCTGCTGCGGCCAAGTCGACTGCGGAGGCGTTTTCCCAGTCAGCTTCCGCGGGCTCCGCGTCTTCGGCTGCTACTGAAGACAGTGCCACCGGCGATAAGACTGACACGGAGACAGACGACTCCGCCCTGATGGCTGTGATTGCTGCTGCAGTACACACCGTCATAGGCGATCGTCCCCACCGTGTCGTATCGATACGTTCGTCAGGACCGGGTTGGGCTCAGGAAGGACGTCGGCAAATCTTCTCTTCGCACCGTGTGCGTTAATTCAACCAATTTTAAAATCATATCATCATGAAAAACCTACGAATCACAGTTGAGGGTAAAGTTTATGAGGTCCAAGTCGAGCTGCTCGACGAAGACCACAGCGCAGCACCGGCACCACGCCGTGCGAGTTCTGCAGGCAGCACGCGAATGGCGGCTCCGGCACCAACGAAAGCACCGGCACCTGCAGCGAAGGCACCGCCAGCTTCTGCGGGAGAGGGCGTGATCGCCAGCCCGCTGGCTGCAGTGGTTGTTTCCACTGACGTGGCAGTCGGAGACACGGTTGAGGAAGGCCAAAAAGTGGTGACCCTCGAGGCCATGAAGATGAACACAATCGTCTCGGCCACAGCTTCCGGCACGGTTAAAGCCATCCTCGTCAGCGCCGGAGACGGGGTTGAAGAAGGTCAGGCACTCGTAGAAATCGCTTAATCCATTAGGAAGCCCCAGGTATGTTTGATCTGCTTCACCATTTATACGAAAACACAGGTATTAGTCACATTGACTGGCGTATGCTGGTCATGTGGCTGGTGGTTGCGGGGCTGCTTTATTTGGCAGTGTATCGAAAGTTCGAGCCTCTGCTGCTGATCCCCATCGCCTTTGGCGCACTCCTGGCCAATTTGCCGACTGAGGGTATTGTTGAGGGCATGGAGTTCGCCGGCCAGCACCACCCCATGAAAGAGGACGGTACGGGCGGACTTTTCTACTACATCTTTCAAGGGATTCACCTCGAACTCTTCCCGCCGATTATCTTTTTAGGCGTGGGTGCGTTGACCGACTTCGGACCACTGATAGCCAACCCGAAGACATTTCTGTTGGGAGCTGCAGCCCAGTTTGGCGTCTTTGGGGTGTTTATCGCGGCGGCGTTCATGAAGTACATCGGCATCGAATACAGCCTGCAGGAATGCGGCGCGATCAGTATTATCGGCGGTGCGGACGGTCCGACCTCGATCTTTCTGGCCAACAAGCTGGCCCCGCACCTGATCGGAGCGATCGCGGTCTCGGCTTACAGCTACATGGCACTAGTACCTGTGATTCAGCCACCCATCATGCGGGCGCTGACCAGTGTTAAAGAACGGGGAATTCGTATGCGCAGCCTCCGCAGAGTCAGCAAGTTGGAGAAACTGGTTTTTGCAGTCCTTATCATGATGCTCTGCATCATTCTGGTGCCAGCAGCATCTCCGCTCCTGTTTATGCTTTTCCTCGGCAATTTTATGCGCGAGTGCGGCGTGGTGGACCGTCTGAGTAAATCGGCGCAGAACGAAATTATCAACATCGTGACGATCTTTCTCGGTGCCAGTGTCGGCATCACCATGGACGGCACGTATTTCCTCACCCCGCAAACCCTCGGTATTCTGGCGCTTGGTGTGTTGGCCTTCGCCCTGGCGACTGCCTCAGGCATCTGGATGGCCAAGTTGCTGAACCTTGTTTCGAAAAATAAAATCAATCCCCTGATCGGCTCTGCCGGAGTCAGCGCGGTGCCGATGGCGGCCCGTGTTAGCCAGGTGGAAGGTCAGAAAGCCGATCCGGGTAACTTCCTCCTGATGCACGCAATGGGCCCCAATGTTGCCGGCGTGATCGGCACGGCACTGGTCGCCGGTTTCTTTATGACCGTATTTGGCTAGTATCCGATCCTTCAATACAGATTAGAAAGTAATGCAAATGGTTAGTGAACAGATTCCAGTCATTACCGCAGATGATGCGGCCGAAATGGTTAAAGATGGCGATATCATCGGCTTCAGCGGCTTTACGCCGGCTGGTGCCGCCAAAGAGATTCCCAAGGCAATCGCGCGCAAAGCCACCGGCGAGCACGAAGCAGGCCGTTCTTTCAAGATCGGGGTGGTGACCGGTGCGTCCACCGGTGACAGCCTCGACGGGGAGCTGGCACGTGCGAATGCCGTTCTTTTCCGGACGCCTTATCAAAGTGACAAGTTTCTTCGTGCCCAGATCAACAAGGGTGAGACGCACTTCTTCGATATGCATCTATCCATGCTGCCGCAGGCCGCGCGCTACGGTTTTCTCGGGAAGGTGAAATACGCGGTCATCGAGGCAGCTTCGGTCACCGAAGCGGGAGAAATCGTGCTCACCACCAGTGTGGGCGCCACCAATACTTTCTGTAATATCGCAGACAAGATCCTCATTGAATTGAACGACCAGCACCCGGCCGAACTCAAAGGGCTTCATGATATCTACGAGCCGCTCGATCCGCCGCATCGTCGTGAGATCCCGATTTATTCAGCCAGCGAGCGGATTGGCTCTCCGGTGCTCAAGGTCGATCCGTCCAAAATCGCAGGCATTGTCGAAACCAGTGCACCCGACGAGGTGGGCGGGTTCAAGGAGAGCGATCCGGTGACCCAGAAAATCGGCGAAAACGTGGCGGATTTTCTCGCGCAGGAGCTGAAGGCCGGTCGTATTCCGAAGGATTTTCTGCCGATTCAGTCCGGGGTCGGAAATATTGCCAATGCCGTGCTGGGTGCGCTGGGAGCCAATCCTGCGATTCCGGCTTTCGAGATGTATTCCGAGGTCATCCAGGACAGCGTTATCGGCTTGATGCGTGAGGGCGACATCAAGTTTGCCAGTGCCACCTCTCTGACATTATCGCCTCCTGTATTGAAGGAAGTGTATCAGGATCTGGATTTTTACAAGGAGCGGATCTTACTCCGGCCGCAGGAAATATCGAATCACCCGGAAGTGGTGCGTCGCCTGGGAATTATTTCGATCAATACTGCGATTGAGGCGGATATCTGGGGCAACGTCAATTCCACCCACGTCATGGGCAATAACCTGATGAACGGTATCGGCGGTTCCGGCGACTTTACACGGAACGCATATATCTCGATCTTTACCTGCCCGTCGACAGCCAAAGGCGGTGCGATTAGTACAATCGTGCCGATGGTGGCCCACCTCGATCACAGTGAACACAGTGTGCAGGTTATCGTGACGGAGCAGGGCATCGCCGACCTTCGCGGCAAGGACCCGATTGAACGGGCCCGCGAGATCGTGGATAAGTGTGCACATCCGGAATACCGCGATCAACTTCACGCTTACTTTGACGACGTGAAGGATGGTCACACGCCACAGACCCTCCAGACAGTCTTTGCCATGCACCAGGCTTTCATGGAAAAGAAGGATATGCGCGGCGTCGATATGACGGGTTCAAAATAACCTCAGCTGACGGTTCCCTTTATTCGGCATCGCAATCTCATCCGCGCTCCCGGTATCATGTCTCATAGAGCTTGCGCACCGCGGTACCGAGAAATTGTATTGGAGCGCGTGGTAGTCATTACGATGAGGATTAGGAATAAGAACCTGCATGCATAAGCTTCCGAATATACCTGCTCTCGTCGAAGGCATCCTTGAGGGAGACAGAGCCAGGCTGGCCCGTGGCATTACGCTGGTTGAGAGTCGGGCCGTGAAGCACCGCCCGTTGGCCCGGGAATTAATGCAGGCGATTCTACCGCACAGCGGTGGGGCGATCCGTGTCGGATTAACCGGCACACCCGGGGCGGGAAAAAGCACCTTCATCGAGGCCCTAGGCCTCTACCTTTGCGGACTGGGTAAAAAAGTGGCGGTTCTGGCCGTGGACCCGAGTAGTTCTGTCACGGGCGGGAGTATTCTGGGGGACAAGACACGAATGGAGGAGCTCTGTCGCGAGCCGAATGCCTTCATCCGGCCTTCACCTTCAGGTCGTTCGCTCGGCGGGGTCGCAGCCCGCACCCGCGAGGCGCTCTTACTCTGTGAGGCAGCGGGTTATGATGTTATCTTAGTGGAGACCGTCGGTGTGGGGCAGAGTGAGACAGCTGTGCGCACGATGACGGATTTTTTTCTCCTCCTACAGATTGCCGGGGGTGGGGATGAACTGCAGGGCATCAAGAAGGGCGTTATCGAACTGGCCGATGCCATTGTGGTGAACAAGGCTGATGGTGACAACAAGGTCCGGGCGAATCAGGCCCGTGTCGAGTTCGCGCGAATTATGCAGGTGCTGCATCCATTTACGCCGGGTTGGAAGCCGCAGGCGCTGGCCTGTTCAGCGCTGGAAAAACAAGGCATGGAAGCGATCTGGGAAATGATCCTCCGTTTCAGCGAGGAATTGAAGGAATCCGGAGTTTTCGAGCAACGCCGCCGTGAGCAAAATATCGATTGGTTCCGTTCCCTCCTGCAGCAATCGGTATTTGAGCGCTTCGCAGATGAACACAAAGAACGGATCAGCAGTATTGAATCGGCCGTCGCACAGGGTGAGTTGCCTGTTTCCAATGCCCTCGATCAGTTATTGAATGAAGCTTGAGGCGGCACGGGCCAAATGATGCGGACGGGGATGTGGTATCATTGATACGATGCTTGATTTGACAGGGCCGGTTTTCGGATGCTTCTTGCCAATTATGGCACGCAATGTTCTCGGCACCGATTTAATCACCTGCAGCACCGATCCCATGACCGGCTTTTTTCGCACCGGTCATTGCGATACCTGCGGAGAAGACGCTGGGCAGCATACCGTTTGTGCTCAAATGACCGAAGCATTTCTCGAGTTCAGCCGTTCCCGTGGCAATGATCTGACTACGCCATTGCCTGAATACGGCTTCCCCGGGCTGGAAGCGGGTGATTTTTGGTGCCTCTGCCGCAGTCGCTGGGAAGAGGCGCATGCGGAAGGCGTGGCCCCGCGCATCCGCCTTGAGGCGACGCACGCTTCAGTTCTGGAGTATCTCGATCTCGACCTGCTCAAGAGTTACGCGATCTAGGAAGTGAACCACCATGATTAAAGCTTATCGCAATAGTTGTACTTTTGACCGGATTTTTATCAGCAAAACTTGAAGCAAGGGCGACTCTGGGTTTCTTCTATCACATGGCTAAAGCATCACACCTTCTGACAAAGTCTCTCCGCCAGCTTGCGGAAAACCTGGAAAACGGTGCTGATTACAACTGGGGGAATGCGACCAAGTGTAATTGTGCCCACCTGGTGCAATGTTTGGCACCGGAACTTGCCAAGCCTGCATTGCGCGAGATCCGCCCACAACTGGATGAATGGTCAGAATTTGCGAATGACTACTGTCCACATAGTGGGGCTTCCACAGACCAGTTGCTTGGTCTTCTTTACGAGCACGGCCTGACCCACGAGGAGATACATCAGGTCGAATACCTCTCGAATCGCAAGGTCCTCGAGGCGCTACCCGGTGGGTTTCGTTATCTCGAGCATGGCAATCGACATCACGTGGCTCTCTACATGCGCACATGGGCTTCACTGCTAGAGCTCGAGCTGAAAGATGATGTCGTAAAAAAACCTTACTCAGAAGTTCAACCCGTTTTAGCATAACCCCGGTTTCTTTGTACGCCTACACAATCATTGCCGTTGGCAAAATGAAAAACCGCCATCTGGCGGCAATCTGTGATGATTTTACCAAGCGATTACAACGTCAGGGGAAATTTGAACTGATTGAGCTCAAGGACGGTGATGTCGATAGTGAAGGTCAGCGAATTCTGGACGCACTGAATAAGCGAAAGGGGGCGCGTACTTATGCTATGGCAGAAGAGGGGGCAACACTCAGTTCTATGGAGCTGGCCGGCGATTTGGGTAAGCTCCACGGTCAACCTGCTGTTTTTATTATCGGAGGGGCGTATGGGCTGAGTGATGCGGTAAAACAAAGTGCGGACACGATGCTCGCACTTTCGCCCATGACCTTTACCCACGAGATTGCCCGCATGCTGCTTTGCGAACAGCTGTATCGTGCGGTTGCTATACAAGCGGGGTCGAAATATCACCACGAATAATTTTTGCCCTGTTGAGCCCTTGGAACAGGGCAGAAAATTGAAACAAACGGTTGAAATGATTTGTCATGAAAGGGAATCACCAAAAGCCTTTTAATATGCTAAACCGTATTCTTTTTCTAGTCACTGGATTCACTACGTTATTGAGTGTCGAGCTCTTCGCGGACAGCGCTGACTTGAACGGTGCACCAGATCCACGGCCGAATATTGTCTTTTTTATCTCCGATGATATGTCCTGGGAAGATTTCGGTTGTTATGGGCACCCGTCGATTCAAACGCCCAACGTCGATAGACTGGCGGACCAAGGGATGCGCTTTGATAACGCGTACCTGACCACCAGTAGCTGCAGTCCCTCTCGTTGCAGTATCATCACCGGACGCTACCCGCACAATACGGGAGCTCCGGAGCTTCATTCCAAGCTTCCGGACGATCAGCTGCGTTTCCCGGAGCTCTTGCGTCAGGCTGGCTATTATACGGTCCTTTCGGGCAAAAACCACATGTTCAGCTATGAGGACCGGGCATTTGACCTCATGACCCGCGGGGGTGGGGCCAGTGGTTCGGAGGATTGGCTGGGCATCGTCCAGGAGCGCCCGAAGGACAAGCCCTTCTTTTTCTATTTTGCCTCCTATGACGGGCACCGTGCCTGGCACATCGACGACAAAGCTCCGGTCTACAGTCCGGAGGATGTCGTCGTGCCGCCGTATCTTGTTGATACACCTGAGGTTCGCGAGGATCTGGCCAAGTATTACCACGAAGTCAGCCGCTACGACCATTATATCGGCGTGGTCACCGAGGAATTGAAACGACAGGGGGTATTGGACAATACCCTGATCGTGGTGGCGACCGACAACGGACGTCCTTTCCCCCGTGACAAAACCTATCTTTACGACAGTGGCATCAAAACACCCTGGGTGGTGCATTACCCCGCCATGATCGACGAGCCCGCGGCGACAGATAGTCTAATCAGTGTGATTGATCTGAGTGCGACCTGTCTGGAGCTGGCTGGACTGGACATCCCCGAATCAGTTCAAGGTCGTAGTTTTACGCCCATTTTGAAGGATCCCGACTCGGTGGTACGTGAAGTGGTTTTTGCCGAACACAATTGGCACGTCTATCAGTCTCACGAGCGTATGGTGCGTTTTGACGACTACCTTTACATTAAAAACAACTACCCGGAGGAGCAGAATCTGGGGCACGAGTCGGACATGGTATATCTTTCCGGCCGTGAATTGTGGAAGGCCCATGCCGCGGGTGAGACTCTCTGGCATCAACAACAAGTTTTTGCCCATCCTTTTCCTGAGGAGCAACTCTTCCATGTCAGCCGGGATCCCAATCAGCTCTGGAATATCGTGGATGAGCCCGCCTATGCCGCCAAGCTCCAGCAGGCTCGCAGCCTACTGGCGGATTGGACCGAGCAGACCGGCGATACCATTCCGGAAAATCCCACGCCCAACCGCCGGGAACCTCCGAAAATAGTGGATGGGGAAATTATCCCGATGGGGAAGAAGCACGGACGCCAGAATCCTCACGCAGAATTCCCCGGTGCCGCCAGCAATGCGACCGAGATCAACCATCCGGGGCCGATCAAAATTGACGGTTAAGGAAAAACCGGACGGCGAACGACTTATTTCAACTGACACGAGACTCGACCTGTCGATTTTCTGGTAACACTCTTCATTTACGCGTATGACGAAGTCCCGTTTTATTCTCTCATGGCTACTGTGCCTTTTGTTATCTTCGTTGCTGAATGCGGCGACTGAAAAGCGGCCCAACGTCATTCTTATCATTACTGACGATCAGGGGTATGGCGAAATTTCAGCTCACGGGCATCCTTACTTGGAGACGCCTCATATGGATGCGCTGCATGGTGAGAGTGTGCGTTTTACGGATTTTCACGTCGATCCGACTTGTTCCCCGACACGGGCCGCACTCCTGACGGGCCGTTATTCAACCCGTACCGGGGTGTGGCACACGATCAACGGGCGATCGATGATGCGTGGCGAGGAATTAACCATGGCGGAGGTCTTCAAAGCCAACGGTTATGCTACTGCCATGATCGGCAAGTGGCACTTGGGGGCGAACTATCCCTTCCGTCCTTCGGATCAGGGATTTGAGCACACAGTTTGGCATATGGATGGCGTAATCGGAGGCAGCCCGGACTATTGGGAGAATGATTATTACGACGACCACTACATGACCAACGGCGAGTGGAAGCAGTACGAAGGTTACTGCACCGATGTCTGGTTCGAGGAAGCAACCAAATTCGTTGAAGCCAATCGGGAGGAGCCGTTCTTTCTCTACCTTTCCACGAATGCGCCGCACGGGCCTTATATCGTCGACGAACGATACTCCAAGCCTTTCATGGACCGGGGCATGCCGGAGAATTTGGCCAAGTTCTACGGAATGATTGTCAACATTGATGAGAATTTGGGCAAGTTCCGCGAACAGCTTGAGGCGATGGGAGTCGCCGAAAATACTTTGCTGATTTTTATGACGGACAACGGCACCACTGCGGGCTGGATCTGCCAAAAGTCGGGCTACGAGTATTACAACGCCGGGATGCGGGGATGGAAAAGCTCAGCCTGGGAAGGTGGGCATCGCGTGCCCATTTTCTGGCACTGGCCCGAACGTGGATGGAACGAGGGCCGTGACGTGACGGGTTTGACGGCGCACATTGATATCCTGCCCACCTTTGTCGACATACTGAATCTGAAAAAACCGGAGGGCCCTGAAATTGACGGGCAGTCATTAGGCAGACTCCTGAAGGGAGAAGAGGACATCTCGTTTGAGGACCGTTCGCTTTTTGTTCACGTGCAGCGCAGCTTTCTCCCGCCCAAATGGGACGATTCGGTGGCGATGCGTGGCGATTGGCGTCTGATCGAAGGCCAGGAACTCTACAATCTCCAGAATGACCCCGGGCAGGACAACGATGTTGCCGAAGCCCACCCCGAAGTTGTGGCGCAACTACGTAACGATTACGAGGATTGGTGGGCTTCGCTCCAACCAGCCATGGAACGAACCGTGCGCCACGTTCTGGGTGGTGGCGAAAATCCGATGACCTTGAACAGCCACGACTGGCTGATGCCGGACGAGACGGTTGCAGTCTGGCACCAGAGCCACGTACGCCGGGGAGACCTGAAAAACGGTCCCTGGGCGGTCGAGGTGGCTCAGGACGGGATTTATGAAATTTCGCTCTATCGTTGGGCTCCCTATCTCGAGAAAGCGATGGAGATGAAATCAGCCCGTCTGCGAATTGATGGGTTTGAGGTGTCCAAAGACGTTCTGAACGATGCCACATCTGCCCGTTTTCTGGTGAAATTAAACGCCGGTCCTACCATGCTCAAGACTTGGCTGGAGCGCCCCAACGGAGATGAGAGTGGGGCGTATTACTGTGATGTTCGATACGTCGGGCCATCGAAGTAGGACCTCACACGCCGATGCATTATCTTTCAGCCAGCAGGAGGCTCGAATGTAATAGGCAGGGAGCTCTGTATTACCTCGAACAGGCGTCCCGCCTGTTTTTCTTCCGAAGACACGGCGTACTATTTCTTATCGCCGTGCTCTCGTTCCAATCGGCGCATGCTGTCAAAGGCGCTACCGGAATTCTAAGCCATACGAAGCTCAAGTCCTACGTCGAGCGCTTCAATGCCGACGACGAAGAACTCTACGCCAATATTCCCAACTCGAAGGCCTACAGATTCTTACAGGCCAACATTCCGCTCTTCGAATGTCCCGATGAAGACTTCGAGCGGACGTACTACTTTCGCTGGTGGACGTACCGCAAGCATATCAGGGAAACTCCGGAGGGCTACGTGATTACTGAATTCCTGCCGGAAGTTTCCTGGTCGCGAAAATACAACACCATCAGCTGTCCGTCGGGCCATCACTTCTACGAGGGGCGTTGGTTGCACAATCCGGTCTATCTTGATGACTATGCGAAATTCTGGCTTCGAGGAGAGGGCATGCCGAGACAGTACAGTTGTTGGCTCGCGGATGCTATTTACGCGCGCCATTTGGTGAACCCTGATCCAGGCCTCATGGTCGAACTTCTGGATTCCATGGTGGAAAACTACGAAGCCTGGGAGAAGACAAAGCTCGGAGAACTCGGACTCTTTTATCAGATCGACGACCGTGACGGGATGGAGGTCTCCATCGGAGGCAGCGGGTATCGCGCCACGATTAATTCCTACATGTACGGTGACGCCAAAGCGATCGCACGGATCGCGCGCTTGGCAGGTCGAGCCGGTCTAGAGGAAAAATTCGAAGCTAAAGCGGCTAAAATTAAATCATTGCTTCTCTCAAGACTTTGGGACCCGAAGGACAAGTTTTTCAAGGTGCTGGACAAGACGACTCTTGAGAAAGCCGACGTTCGTGAACAGCACGGCTACACCCCCTGGTATTTCAATTTGCCCGAGCCCGGTGAGGGCTATGAATCCGCTTGGAAGCAATTGGTGGACCCCGGGGGCTTTCACGCGCCCTACGGCCCGACAACGGCGGAACAGAGGCACCCCGGGTTTTCCATAAGCTACGAAGGCCATGAATGCCAGTGGAACGGTCCCTCCTGGCCGCTTGCGACCTCGGTCACGCTTACGGCCCTGGCCAATGTTCTGAACAACTACGAGCAGGATGCGATTGGCAAAAGGGACTACTTTGAAACCCTCCAAATCTACACTCGTTCGCACCTGATGCAGCGGGAGGACGGCAAAATTGTCCCCTGGATCGATGAGAACCTGCATCCTTACACTGGTAAATGGATCGCCCGCACCCGGTTGAAGAACTGGAAAGAGGGCGGCTGGTCGGATCAAAAGGGCGGAAAAGAGCGTGGCAAGGATTACAACCATTCCAGCTACTGCGACCTGATCATCACCGGCTTGGTGGGACTACGCCCGCGGGCGGATAACGTCGTGGAGGTTAACCCGCTTTTACCCGAAGTATTGTGGGATTACTTCTGTTTGGATCAGGTGCGCTACAAAGGACGGGTGTTGACGATCATCTGGGATCGAACGGGTGAGAAATACGGTCGTGGCAAGGGGCTTACAATACTGGCCGACGGTAAGACGATTGCGCATAGTCCACGGCTCGAATGTATCATCGTAGAGCTTTTATAAGGGGTGGCGAAATGCGGGACAGGCCAGAGGCGCTGTCCTGCGTAGGACAGGCGCCCCGCCTGTCTTTAAAGGTGACCGCAACAAGCTGCCGATTTGTCAGGATCCCAGTGCGCCTTTTGCAGCTTCTTCAAGTGTTGCACTGTTTCCGGATGTTGGTCCGCCAGATTCTCTTTTTCATAGGGATCCTTCTTCAGATTGTAGAGTTCAATACCTTCGGGCTTGGTGGCAAAGCTTCGGTCGGGATCGACCACGGTAGGAATGAGTAACTTCCACCATCCATGGATGACGACTTGAGTAAAAAGGCTTTTTGCCGGGTTGGAGAGATTCGCAATATCATGGTTGTAGGCCTCGACGAAGACCGTATCGCGCGCCTGCATCGCATCCCGGTTCATCATATTCAGGCCCGGTAGGTCACCGGGATCCTTGGCGCCAGTGATCTCGAGGATGGTTTTTGGCAGGTCGGTGACATGGGCGAGAGTCACATTGTCCATCGCAGGCCTGACTTTACCCGGCCAACGGATCATCATAGGGGTGCGGATCCCTTTTTCGTAGGGGCTGAGCTTGGCGCGGTGGTTGTTCCACATGTCGTGGTTGGGATCCCAGCCGTTATCTGCGAGATAGAGAACGACCGTTTTATTCTTTAAACCGTTGGCAACCAGATAGTCTTCAAGTTCGCCGGTGGTTTCATCCAGCCACTCCACCATGGCATAATATTTTTCTGCTGCGGGATTGGGACCGTTGCCCCGGTATTTTTTGAGCAATCTCTCCGGCGGATTATGCGGCGTATGCGGGAGGAAGGGTGCGTGCCAGATGAAGAAGGGTTTGTCTGCTGCCTCCGCGTTCTCGATGAAATCGAATATCGGCTGCATCGTTTGTCGTCCGATCCTGAGCCCCTCATCTCCATGTCGATTTCCTTTGCGGGTCATGCCGTGTGTGAAGCCCATCTCCTCATAGGTGCCGTTCCAGAGCTTGCCGGTCTGGAAGGTAAGGTAGCCCGCTTCGGTCAGGGCTTTCGGAAGCAGGAGGGAGTTGCTCTGCAATTGATCGAGCAGCGCTTCCCGTTTGCCCCGAGGGGAACGGTCATCTGACAGATCATTTCCCGTGATCCGGTGCTCGTGCGGTAGTTTTCCGGTAAGGAGTGAGGCCAGAGTAGGGGAGCAAACGGGCATGACGTAGCCCCGGGTGTAGGTCAGGCTCTCGTCCGCCAGCTTGTCGAGGACCGGCGTGTTGACCCGGTCCGACCCCATGAAGCCGTAATCATCAAAGGCATGGTCGTCCGAAATGATGAGGATGACATTGGGGCGCTCAGCCGCTGCAAACGAGAGGGCAGAAAAAAAGAGAAAGGCGAGTCGTTTGACCGTAAGAGGCATCATTAGTATTTAGTGAACTTCCGAGGGAAGAAAGGAGACAACTTGCTTATAAATAAGACAAGTCTTTCATTCGAATAAACTTCAAGAGCATCTTTTCTAAACTTAAGAGCCACTCATGCGATTTAAAACGAGAATTATTCCGTCGATTGCCCTAACAGCGATCGCCTCAATGTTTATTCCGGCGCTGAATGCCGAGGAAGCTCCGGTCAAAGTCTATATCCTTTCCGGGCAGTCGAATATGGTCGGCATCGGCCAGTTCACAGGCGGTAGTCAGGGATGGAAAGAGGAATTCACCGATTTGACGATTTCGACCTATCCCGGAAGTTATGACGCCTCGCTCGACTATGATGCGGCGGAGCCCAGCGAAGTTTTTGAGTTCGAAAGCTTGAAAGCGCTGAGGGAAAGCGAGTTCCCGAAAGAGGGGGTGATCGTGCTGCGGGGCTTTATCGAGATGCCCGAAACCGGCATCTACGAATTCAAATCAGGCTGGGCCGATGCGACCTACGGCATTATGCGTATCGGAGACGAAGTCGCGTACCGCAAAGAACCGGGTGAGGAGGAACCGACCATCACGCCGACCAAACTGAAAGCGGGTGAGAAAGTTCCTTTCCGAATCATCTATTTCGGCCATGGGCCAATCACGGGTTGGTATTTCCGACTCGATTTGCCGGGTACCCTGAAGACCGTGGTTCTACAGGAGGGAAAGTTTCCCTACCTGATCAACGACGCGAATGAGTTCGTTCCGCGGGACGACGTTTGGTATCGCGGTGAGGTCACCGCAAAGGGCAATCAATGGCTGAACTACGGTTGCGGCGCGGGCAAGACCAGTATCGGACCGGAACTTGGCTTTGGTCACATGGTCGGCAATTATCACGACGAGCCAGTGCTTTTGCTGAAAACAAGCCAGGGTAACCGATCGCTGGGTTGGGACTTCCTGCCCCCGGGTTCCGAGCGCTTTGAGGTCACTGACGAGGAGGGGAAGACCTGGGTCTATGCGGGCTACAAGGATTCGCCATCGCGCTGGGAGAAAGGAACGGAGCCGGAGGCGATTAATTGGTACGCAGGTAAGCAATACGACGATTGCTTCAATGCAGCGAAGGCGGTGCTGGCCAACTTCGACGAGGAATTTCCCCACTGGGCGGGACGCGGTTATGAAATCGCCGGCTTCGGTTGGTGGCAGGGCCACAAGGATGGCGGCGAGCGCGGTGAGGGCGAGGCCGGTGTGCACGCTCAGCGTTACGAGGAAAACCTGGTGACGCTCATCAATGCGCTGCGCAATGAGTTTAATGCACCGGGTGCCCCCTTTGTGGTGGCTACCTGCGGGTTCAACGGCGGCGAGGGTTGGCAGCCGGGCAGCAGCGCCGATACCATCTTCAAGGCCCAGATGGCAGTGAGCGATCCGGTCAAATATCCTGAATTCGGTGGCACGGTTTTTACCGCCGACACACGCCCGTTTTATCGTCCGCCGGAGGAGTCCCCCCGAAACCAAAGTTTCCATTACCACGGCAATGCCGAGACCTATATGCTGGTCGGTGAAGCCATGGGCCGGGCCATGGTCCGGCTGAAGGAATAGCCCGCATCGCTACCGGCAGTCACGAGGCCTGTAAGCCCGATTTTGAAGCACCCGGGTTGAAAACGCTGGGACCACCGGCGAATTGGCTCAGAACCGGCCTCGACCTGCTTTAAATTTGTACAGGTCGACGCGGCAGTTTTACGGCTCCAAAGCGATAAATCGACTTGCGGGAAAAGTGTGGGCTGAGGACATTACCCCCATCGTTTCCCCGTTTTATCTATAAAGTCATGGCCCTAAAAAAATCTCCTTCGAGAATCGTCCTGTTCGTGCTATTCTGCGCGACGCTGACTTGTTGGATTATCCTGAAAGATAGCCAGTCTTCTGTCCTGCCCGTCGAGCAAACGGCCTCCAATGCTGGGAAACCGTCAATTCAGGCCGATAACCGAGGCATCGAAGCGTCACGGCCCGCGGATACAGGATATCCAGCCGGAGACGAAAGATTACCGCCGACAGCGGGTGCTGCGCAGGAAAGGGCGGAACTCTCTTCGCGCGATTGGAGGCCAGCTGCTGTTTTTTGCCGCGAAATGCGCCCGGTGCCGGCCCTTGAACATCCGCGGGGGGTAAATGCCACGCGCCGTTATCGCGATCCTGTCCATCTGAAGGTGGATTCTTCATTGGCTTCGGTACAACCTGCGGTGCTGGCGGGGTCGCCGGTGGATGGGCGCTTTCATCTCCAACCTGATGAGGTCGACCCACACACACGTCAGGCCGGGCGCCTGGTATTTAACGCTGATGCCGTTGATGCTGTAGTGGCGGGGCGCAAGTCCCGCATCCTTGCACCGACATTAACGGAGGAAGTGATGACACTGGAATTTGAAACCGTTAAGACTCGCTCCGCCAACACGCATACGATTCAGGGCCATGTGGTCGGAGAAAAAGAGAGTAGCACGGCTCAGATTGTTTACCACGACGGTATTCTTCAGGGAAACGTCATGCGCTATGATAAGGGCCAGGAAATCGAATACCGAATTATGTCCGACGGCCATATGATGGTACGTGAGGTCGATATCGTGAGCCAGAACCAAGTAGCCTGCGGCACCTGTGCCGGGTTTGATCATTCCCAGATGCTTGACCATTTCCCGTCCGGTATCGAGGCAGATATCGAAGCCGATGTTTATGATGCTATCGAGGCTAAAAGCTTTTCCCACGACGAGGATCAGGAAGCGGTCAACCGCGATACGTCTGGTTGGCGCACAGTCGATGTGACTGTCGGTTACGACCCTGACGCGCGTACTAACTACAGCTCTTTCAGCTATAACGGGTATTCCGGAATTGAAGCACGTATCATTGCGGCAGTGGATCGTATGAACCAGGCTTTCATTAACAGTGAAATCACGGACACCGAAATGATTCTGTTGGGAACGATTGAAGATCCTGACTACGATGCTCCGGGAAGCTCGAGTAATCTTGGGGACGAATTGACGAACTTGCGGAACGAGGATGGGGTTCTCGATGCTGTGACTGACTTCAACAATCGCCTCGGGGGTGATTTGGTTACCTTTGTGGTGGGGAGTGGCCAAGGACAGTCAGGCGTGGCTAATTCAGCGAATCGCTATGCCATCGTATCAGCGGTTAGCATGACAGCCAGCGGTCTGGTCTATGCCCACGAGTTGGGGCACAACATGAATGCCCAGCACGCCTGGGCCGATACCGGACTCAACGAAGATTCCAATACCGGCTGGCGATTTTATGGCCAAGGGGGTGGGCAATACCGCACAATCATGGCTTACGGTGAAAGCGCTTGGTTGAGGATTCCTTATTATTCAAACCCCAATGTTCTCTTTGATGGTTCCCGCACCGGTGCCGAGGATGGCTATGATGCCACCAACGACACGACGGTTGATTCGCGTCTGGTCGTCGGGGGGTACGACATCGCTGGAAAATTCGACGACACGATTACCGGATTTGACGGCAGTGTTTTGACGCGCGGTGCCGATAACGCCCGGGTCATCGATACCGGAGATGGTAAAGCCAACGCCGGTGCAACCGCAGCTTCTTTTTGGGCGACCCGAAGTGATTTCGAGATTATCAATCCGCTGGCGGGGACAGAGTGGGAAAAAGGCACCACGCAAACCATTCAATTCAACGGTGGCGACTATCAGGATATCGCCACGATTTCATTGTATAAGGGCGGCGTCCTTCAAAGTACCTTCGCTACGGACGTCAACCCGATCGAAGCAAGAAACATTGAGTGGACTATTCCCTATGATCTGCCCAACGGCACCGATTACATGATCCGGGTCGAGTTGGACCGTAACGGTGGCATGGAGATCGCGGAGAGTGGCAACTTCAGGATTTACAGCAGCTTACCCCGGGTAAGCTCGGGGGCCGCGCCCGCTGTTCCGGAAGGCATCGGTGTCATCTCCAGCGTGGAACTGACCTTCAACGTGCCCATGGATCTGGGCACATTTGATGCCGGGACGGATATCATCTCATTCCTGGGGCCGGTTGGTAATTCCGTCCTCGCTTCCATAACCGGAACCTCCTGGTCCGAAGGCAATACGGTCCTTACCATCGAATTCACGCCGCCCGCCCAACACGGGGCGTATGAATTGGTAATTGGTCCGGACATAGAGGATGCCTTCGGTACGCTCATGGACCAGGATGGGGATGGAACAGCGGGGGAAAGCGTCGAGGACCGGCATACCTACACTTTCACGATTAATCCGCCCTTACCGTATTACGCTTCCATGGATAGAGACCCAGGGTGGACGTTTATCGATAACCGGACCGATGGTAAAGGTTGGGCCTACGGGCAACCGACCGGTCAGGTGCAAAATGCTTATCGCGGGAAAGATCCGTCATCCGGATTTAACGGCCCCAACGTTATCGGCTATAACCTGAATGGTAGCTACGAGATCGAAATGCCGTTAACACGCTGGGCCGTCACGCCTGTGATCGACTGCAGCAATCATGAAAATACACGAGTTAAGTTCCAACGTTGGTTGGGTGTCTATTGGGGGTTTGATGACACTGCTTTACTTCAGGTTTCGAATGATGGGGTGAATTGGACCACCTTGTGGGAGAATCCCGAGACCTACATTACCGATGATGGTGAATGGATTGAAGAAGAATACGACATTTCCGCCGTCGCGGATGGTCAATCCACCGTTTATGTTCGCTGGGGAATCGGGCCGACGGATTGGAACAACAATGGCGGTGCCTGCGGCTGGAACATTGATGAGGTGGTCGTTTTCGGAGACATTCCCGGAGAGTCGGATAACACGGCACCTTATCCCAGCCCCATGGCATTCGCGAATGCGCCGGCCGCTTCAAGTATCGATTCGATCACGATGACCGCGACTGCCGCCCTGGACGTGCATGAAGTCGAATACTACTTTACGGAAACCTCTGGTAATCCCGGAGGCAGCGACAGCGGCTGGCAGGACAGCCCGACTTACACCGATACTGGACTGGATGAAGATACACAGTATACCTACACTGTCACCGCCCGGGATAAAAGCCCGAATCAGAATGTGACGGATCCTTCGGCAGAGGCATCGGCGACCACTGATATTAGCTATCCGCCCGAAGTGGATGCAGGTTCCGAACAATCGGCGACAATCGGTGGCTTCGGGACGCCCTGGACGCCTGAAAAAATTCAGACCGATGCCTGGTACGATGCCAGCGATTCCTTCAGCATGACGGTGATTGATGACGGCGTCTTCCAGTGGCTCGACAAGAGCGGGAATGACCGCCACGCCCTGCAATCCACGGCGGCCCGACAGCCTGCACTTCTTCAGGCAGCTCTGAATGATAAAGATGTCGTGTCCTTCGACGGCTCAGACGACTACTTTGAACTTGGAACCCATTTGGATTTTCTGGCGGGCGTCTCTCACTCCGCATTTATCGTTGTAGCAGATATTACCAGCTTCCAACCCATTTATGGTTCGCAGAAAAGTAGAGGTGGAGCCAACAGCCTGGAAGTGGGGTTCGATGGTTCAAAATATAAAGTGAACATCTTTGGCGACGATTTCAGACCATTGATCGGGCACAATTTTGACAATAGCGGCAGTATCGTAAACTTCATTTGGCCGATCGGGTCTCCCAGAGAAGTCTTCGCCAACGGAAACTTAGAAGCTGTCGACGACGTACCCGCACCGGCAATCGACACGCTGCGTGACGGAGGACATTTCGGTTTCGTTATGGACCGCGGCTACTTTGGCGGTGATATTGCCGAAATGGTCTTCCTCACCGGAACCGTGACCAGCACGGATCGCGAACGTATGGAGGGCTACCTCGCCCACAAGTGGGGCCTGACGGATAATCTTCCTGCAAATCATCCCTATAAAACAGAGCTTCCCCAAGACATCGGTGCTGAAGTTCAGCTAAATGGCACGGTGACTGATTCCAACGGCGACTCGCCGGATACCGAATGGACGGTTGTCTCTGGCCCGGCTCCGGTGCGTTTCGCGGATCCAACCATTATCGACACTACGGCAACGTTCTCAGAAGAAGGAACCTACGTTCTTCGCCTGACCGCAGACGATGGAATCTATGTGAGATCCTCCGATGTGACAATCACGGTGAATCCCGGTGGTAATGACTTCACCAATTGGATTTCCGGCTACGATGTCGGCGACTTAACGGCCGCCGGCGACGACTACGACGGTGATGGCATTCCGAATGCGATTGAGAACTACTTCGGCACGGATCCGAGCGCGCCCAGTGTTGGGCTATACAATATGGAGGTATCAACCGACGGGGGCAGCACATTCACTTTCAAGCATCCGATGAGCGAGAATCCCGCTTCCGATATTACGGCAAGCTACCGCTGGTCCACGGACTTATCTCAGTTTCACGGCAGTGGAGAAAGTAATGGCGCTGGAACCACGGTCACGTTTGAAGCCAGCTCTCCGGTAAACGGGGAGGTCACGGTAACCGCGACTGTCTCGGATACGTCCACCGAAAAGCTGTTTGTCTCAGTCTTTGTCGTCCAGGAGTGATAAGGCAGGCGCGCTGTTGAGTCGTATCATTGACCGTGTTGCCGCTCCTCTTGGTCGGCTCCCGATAGTCCCCGTTGCTTAATGTGTTCACGGTTGGCTGGTTCGACATGGATGAGCACGGTGGACACTTCCGGATGTTGCTTGCGCATGCGTTCCTTGACCGAGCGTGCAATTTCATGCCCTTCCTCGACGGAAATTTCGGGATCAACCTGGAGGTGTAGGTCGACCTCAAAAAAGTCGCCGATCCGACGTACGCGAAAATCATGGTAAGCCAACGCACCCGGAGTGGGCAGGATATGCTCGCGAAGGTCCTCGATGATCTCTCTTTCCGGAGCGGCATCCAATAAATCGGCACAGGCCCGGAAGAAAATTTTAAAGGACTCAAAGGTCAGATAACCTCCCAGAATTAAGGTGACGGCATCGTCGAGGAAAGCCCACTGCGGCCCGCCGATCCAGACGGCGAACAGGGCGACAGCTACGCCCAGCGAAGAGAGGCTATCCATCCGGTGGTGCCAGGCGTTGGCCATCACCAGTTCGGATTTCAGTCGGCGGGCGACGCTCCGTGTCCACCAGAAGAGACCTTCTTTAAGCACGAGCGAAACCAGGGCCAGGGCCAACGCCGCACCGGCTTTCGTTTGGCTCAGAGCGGTGCGGACATCGAAGAGGGCGGCCAGCACCAGACCTAGGGAAAAGACCAGTAGAACCCCACCGACAATGAACTTCGCAAAACTGGCGAACTTGTGATGCCCATAGAGATGGTTGGCATCCTCCGGCTTATTAGCCAAAGAAAGGCCGACCAGCACGACAATGTCGGTCAGCAGGTCCAGCAGGCTGTGCGCACCGTCAGCCAGAAGGGCCTTGGAGTTCAGCGCCCAACCGCCAGCGACTTTAACGCAGCCCAGCCCCAGATTGACCAGCAGGCCGATCCAGGTGATCTGAAGGGCCGTACGCTGCTTCGCCACTAGTCGGTCCGCATGTAGATATGATAGCCCGGATGCCAGTCATCGGGGATGGCGTCCGTGCCTTCGTCGTCCGGATCACCGCCGAATTTACCACCGCGTTCCACGATGAGGAAATCGATCCCCTCGTAGGTCCGGATTTCCATCTGAAGCGCTTGGTCCACATCCATGCCGACCAGCATGTTGCCGGACCAGAAGTGGTTGCGGTAGTAGCCTGACTTTGTGGTTTTGCCGTTCGGCTCTATCTTGAGAGTATCCTTCGAACCTTTGATCGTCGCTTTGCCGTCCTTGAGATTGTTTTTGAGCCAGGATTCAACTTTATCGTCAATTTCGCCAGGCTTGTTCGCCGGTGGCCAGATCGCCCATTCCCAGGTGCCGATCAATTGGTCATTAGGTTCGAACCGGCCCTGGAATTGATACATGTCGGCATCGCGACCGCTCTTGTAGGATTCTAAAGTTGTTCTCGGGATGCGCCGCACAAATTCCTCACCCTCGGGGACCTGTTGCACGATGTTCCCGATGCGTGCCCGAATCGTTTTGGCACCGCGCTTTGGGGAGGCACCCGTGTAGGGATCGGCGAGTTGATCAGGCAGGCTGAGATAGGCCTTTTTCAGGATGGGGCTAGCGTACTCCTGTATGTCCCGGTTTGCCCCGGCGATCGTTTGCTGGAGTTCCCGCGTGGTGTTACGGGAAGGTTCGTCGATCGCGAAAGAAGTGACCATTTTTACGACCGGGGGAAGGACCGTCTCATAGTGGTCACGTTCGGGAATAAGCTTACATAGAGTGAGCACTGCCTGCTCCTGCACCCAGACGCTATCGTACTCCAGAAACTCCAGCAATCGTTCGCGGTGTTGGGCGATCCGATCGATGTCCGCGCGTCGCAGCGCCTGAATCGCATACATTGCCACCCACCAGGATTCGTTCGGATCCTCGACGATCTGGCTGACAAGGTCGAACATTTCGGTAGTCAGCTGGTCATCGGAAAAGGGCCTGCCTTTGAACATCCCGGCCATGGTCAAGAGCCCGGCCTCACGAAGACGGGGATCGCCTGATTGGAGAAGCGGGACGACCAAATGTGTCCAGCCCTGTTTAACCACTCCCCGCATGGCGGCATGCCTAATCCCATATTCGGGGTGCAGGATGTATTTGAACATTTCCTTCTCGGTTGTTGCCGGGTCGTTGACAGCGTTGAGAACAGGTACCGAAGCATCAGTCGGGACTTTTTCGTTCAGAAGTTCTTCCTTTGTCAGCCCTAGCGCTTCACCAATGTAAATCGGGTCAGGCGAGTTGAAGACGTCGTCGGCTGCATTGCCCCAGGGGCGCTTGGGCAATTGAAAGGTTTTCGCATACGGACTCCGCGGGGCACCCCACAGTTGCAGGTTTTTGCGCGGATAGGTATAGGTAAGGGCAAAAAAGGTGCCCCAGTCGCGGCCCGCGGAGGCGTCGGTGAGCGAGCGGTTGTAACGGTCGTCCATCCCCTCAATGGCGACACTGCCGTCGTGGCGGCGGGAGAGGTCCATGACCCAGCGGCGGGTGTCGTGGTAGGAGCGGTAGGGGATGGGGCGTTTTTCGCGCATCAGAGCCATGGCACCGTGGTGCCAGATTTCGCCCATCCCGCCGCCGGTGTGGGCGGCGTGGAACCAGTTGGTGGCATAGAATGCTTTCATGGCGGAGTTATCACGCGCTTGCGCATAGACGGAATTTTCCCCTTCAGGGGTCAATTGTGCGGCTACGGCCATCGCCATGGCCAAGCCACTGGTTTTGCCGTTATCCCGGAAGCCCCCCTCCGGAGTGCCGTTGCCGTAGGCGACGTTGCCACGGCCGCCGAAGCGGTAGAACTGCTTCAAGGATTCTCTCAAAGCGTAATCGTCGACCTCGACGCCGCAAAGCCGGGCCATAAGAAGGAAATTCATGGCATATATGCCCGAGGCATGGACCTGCCCCGTCCCGGTCGAGTAGGTGAATGCGGCCGGCATACCACGGCCGCTCCAGCCGCCCTGGTACATGCGATCCTTGAGGTCCTCGGTCGCTTTCTTGATCACCGGCAGCACAGACTTGTCGCCCGTGCGCAGGTAGTATTCGCAAACACCGATACCGCTGTAGCCGATCTCCCATGTAATCCCGCCGACCTGTTCAATGTCCTGCATCCAGCGGCGGACAACAGCGAGGTCCTTCTCCTCACCGGTCGAGAGGAGGAAGAGCACCGAGCCCCAGGAAGGTTTGTCCTGCTCGGCGATAAGATCGGCGAGGTTGCGCACGATCTTGTCCGATTTGGCACAGTTAACCGGCCAGGTATCGCTGTAGGCACCCATGACCGGGATATTTACGCGGACGTTGCCCTGGCCTTTGATTTTGAGGTCGATCACACCGTCGGTTGCTTCTGCCTCGGTAATGATATTGCCGAGAATGATACGTGGGTCGAAATCCTTCAGCACCACGCCGTTGATACTCTCTATGATCTGGCCTTTTTTCAGCTTACCGGTTTTGTCAGCCGGCGAACCTTCTTCCACGTTATTAATCTCCATGGTCATGCCCGGGCGCTTCAGGTCGATGCCGATGCCGACCGGTCCAAAATAACGAATCTTCCAAACTCCCGAACGTCGACCGAAGTCTTTTGGGTAGGGGTTGAACATGGGCTGGTAGCCCTCCTTGTAGTAATCGCTGCCTTCGACGGCCTGCGCCTGCGAGCCGAAACCGAGTGAGAGCGCGATAATTAGTCCGAGAGCAAATTTCGGAAGATGAAAATTGATTTTTGTCATAGCTGTTAATGAATCCCGGCCGTTTCTCCTTGGGGCGGAGGGGCTTTGAATTCTCAGTTCTGGTTTAGCGGAGCATTTGGGTCATGCCCAGATTTTTCTTTGATATTAGGGGAGGATAATCGTTCACATCCCTGTCTCGAATTGGAACAAGTATGGTTTCGACCGATTCGGATAAACTACAATGCCGCCGTATATTCACAAGCTACGGAGTCACCTGTCGGGCGATTTGGTTCGCAAGTTTTCGGAGGCTTTTTTCCGGCCAGGCATTAAAGCCAACTTGTTTTGCTTTCGGAAGGCTCGGCTCGGTAATACCCTCGATTAAGCCGTCAGACGGTTGGGCGTAGAAGAAGGGGACCTGCGCTTGTCCGTAAGTTGCGGGCAGGCTATCGGCGTAGATCTCCAGTTCCTTCCCGTACTCGGACGGGTTATTGCCGATGTTGACCACGTCCGGAATCCAGATGACGCCGGAGACGGCCATCGGAGTCAGGGGGCTGACACACCAGTTGTAGCTGAGTGTGGGCAGGAGATTACCCTTGATCATATCCTGGTCCGGCCCCGGGAAGGATGGGAAACGCCGCGGTGCGCTCGAGAGGTCGGCTCCCGACGCGGCGATTTCCCGAATTTCCTGAACGGTTCCCTTTACTGTCGAGACATAGTCTTCGACGGCCTGCCGCATTAATTCGGTATTGGGATAGAGAAGTGAGAGCTGCTTGAGGCGTTCCGCGAACGCCGGATCGGTGACATCCCGGACGCCCTTGAGCGAGGTCCATGCAAGCGGGGAGGCATAAATCGGATTCTCGCCATCGCGGCCCGAAGACATGGTGATGAAGCCCTGGGGCACCCCGGGGCGATTGAGTGCCTTGGCAAAGTGATAGGCGAAGTCCGTCACTCCCTGGCGCTCATCGCTATAGTCGGCCGTCGCCCAATAGGAGCGGAAGCGGCCGCCACCGATTTCGAAGTGTCGTTTTCTCGGGAAGAGGTTGGTGCTGGCTTTGGTCCGCTTTTTGAATTCCCGGACCAAAGGCATGGCCTGGGGCTTCTCAGCATCCTTATCCCGCTGATCGTAGGGCCAGTTGTCGGTCAACGAGCGGCCACCGGTCAGATACCAGACGTCCCCAACCAAAATGTCTTTAACCGTCTGGCTGCTGCCTTTACTGGTCGCGACCTCCAGGGTGAGCGGTTCCGTGCTGGTTTTGAACGGCGGCAGGGTGAGCGACCACTTTTCGAGTTCGTCGGCCACGGTTTTTCGGGTCACGTCGCCGAGGCGGACCGTAACTTCAGCCCCTTTGTTCGCAAAGCCCCATACGTGAATCGCTTGATTTCTTCGAACAACGGCTCCATCGCGGTAGTACTGGGCCACGATTAGGAAGGGGCGGTCCGTGTCGTTGCGCCGGGCCTCGCGAGCTTTTTCGGCGGCAATGACTTCCGGGTTGTCTTCTTCAAAAATAAACTCGCCGTCGATGACGGCAAAAGGCGTGGCGGGCAGTCCGGCTTTGTTGTAGAGATTTGAGTTCATCGGCACCGCACTGTAGGCGTATTGCACGCCCACCGGTTCCGGTACCTGATCCGAATGGACCTCGACCGTATCGCCGACAATCACGGCCTCGGCCGGGTGCCATTTGCGGTCGGCACCGCAGAGACGGAAGTGGTTCAATTCAGCCGTGGGTGCCGGGCGGGCTGGCTCGACATATTTCCCGGGCTCCCGGTAATCCTCGGCCATGCCCTTGCTGCCGACCATGAGTCCCCCGTAAAGGCTATCCTTTTCGAAGCGAACAATCGCCTTGTCGCCCACGATTTCCGCACCGGCGAAAATCGGTCCGGTCTTGGCGATATCCTTGCCGTATTCGTTGGCCAGGGCCCAGCGCGCCAGTCGCATCCCCGGGTGTAATTTGTTGAAATAGTGAATTCCGCCCGGTCGTGCCGAGTTGAGATCGGTCTGCACCACCATGCCGACATTCTCGCGGTTGTTCATGAAAAAGAGATGCTGTGCCTGTCGAATGTCGGCAAAGCCCACATTGTCTGGGTCGGGCCCGGCTCCGTAGGCCTGCATTTGGGTGAAGTAGAAGGGCATGTTCGGCATGTTCCAGGCGTCGCGCCAGCCCTCGAGCAATGCTTCCATGCGGGCGGCATAGATTTTTCCGTCATTTGAGTTGCTGGTACCCTGGCACCAGATCGCGCCACGAATGGCGTAGGGAATGACGGGGTGGATCTTGCCGTTGAAAAATTGGGAGGGACCCCGCCACATGCCGGCGATCCCGGGCAGATTCGGCTTGTCGGGGAACTTGGCGCCTTTCTCCGCCAGAGCTGCGGCGTCTTTGCGCCAATCTCTCAAGTCGCCGTAGTATTCTTCATAAGCCTCCCGGCCCTCTTCAAGGAGAGGATCCGCGTTGTGGATGAGCGCTACATCTCCGGCCAAGTCGGGGTGGGCTTCAAAGGCCTCGCGCTTGGCAAAGGCTTCCACCCGCGTATTGCTGTGGGCGCTGAGCAAAATACCGATCGGCACGTCCAGTTCCCGGTAGAGGCTGTGGGCAAAGGCGAGGGAGAGCGCGGAAAAAGCATGTGCTTCCGAAATCTTTTTCCAACCCCCGTCCGAGGTGGCGCGCTTTTGCGGATAGAGGGCCGAGACCGTATTGATGTTGATTTCCCGGATGGGAAGCGCTTCCTCGGATCTGGCCAGGTCCTGGGCCAGATCGCGCACCATGCTTTTGCCCGCGATCCAGACCATGTTGGACTGGCCCGAGGAGAACCAGACCTCACCGACCAGGACATCCTGCAAGGTGATTTCCTTTGGATCTTCCTCGGATACCGATCGGACGGTGAAGCCTCGGCCTTCTTTGGAAGCTTCCAGCGGATCGAGCTCAATCATCCAGTCGCCGAACCGGTCGGCCTCGGCCGACTTGCTCTGTCCGGCAAACTCAACGGTAACCCGCTCCCCCGGCGTGGCGAATCCCCAGACCGGCACCGGCTTGCCACGTTGCAGGATCATATGATCCGTGAAGGGAGCCGCCAGCTCCAGTTTCTGCGGCGGAGCCGTGTAGGAAAGCGTCGTCAGGCAACCAAAGGAAAAAAGCGAGGCGGCTACGACGCCGATCAGTGAAAGGAGGCGAAGGGGAGTGTGCATGATGTGATTGTTTAACGGTTGTTTTGAAATCTCCGATTCATCTGCGTAATCGTTAATCCCGCTATGGTTCGTTGGGGTACTGCTTGCGCACCCGCGAACCTTGCTTGCGCAAGTGGTGTGTGGCGCGACCCGGAAATAATGCGGACTTCGCGAGCAAAGCCCCTACCTCTTCAGATTTAAGGATTACGATGACGGGTAGGATCAATAGGCCGCCTGGATGACCGCTTCGACCAGCCCGTCCAAGGCCGGCTTCTCACCGGAAGGGTACGAGCCTTTGTCGTCCTGCTCCGGCCAGGCGGTGACTTCAAACGCGGCGCTGGCTCCCCTGATGCCCGAAGGCTTCGTGATTTTGGGGGCGAGTGACTTGGACGGAATCGTGTAAATGAAGGGCGTGTCATTTTCGACTTTGAAGTGACGCTTCCACCCGTTGGCCAGCGCGCTCAGTTGCTCGCCGAAGTGGGCTCCGTTCGCTTGCGCGACCATGCTGGCCTCGGTCGTGAAGACGATGCCCTTGAGTTGCGTGTGTTTGAAAGAGGCCACGATACAATTGTAATACTGCGTCGCGTCGGTTTCGACCTTACCGGCAAACCCCGGGAACGAGCCCCACGGCACACCGTCCGGCACTGACTTGGTCGCAATCATTTCGGGGATGTAGTCCCCCCAATAGCTTTTCCACGCATTAATGTAGCGCTCGGCATTCTTTTTGTAAAAAGGGGTGCCGGGAGTGATCGCCGCGATCTCCTCGTATTCGGCCCGCAGGCTGGGCGCGTCGGCTAGTGCGTAGGCATCCATCAAGTGCTTTATTTCGAGATTATCCTCGTCCATGTGAATGATGCCCACCGGATTCCCTGTCTTGGCGTGGATCGCCTTGGCCAGATTGGCGGCGAAACCGGGGCCGGTCGGCTCGCTCCAGTAGGAGGCAAAACGATTTTTGGGTGTCGTCGAGGTGGCGACAGAGTATTCGCGGACCCAATCGCTTTTCACGCCTTTGGCTTTGCGGGGCATGATGCGAATCGGGCCGTTTACGGGTGCTTCCATCTTCGCGATCTTTTGATCGCCGAGTCCGTAGACATACCAGATATCGCCAACGACGACGTTTTCGATCACACGTTCGTGCACCACCTCGCCGTCGATCGTGAGAGCGGCTTTCAGCGTTTTCGGCTCCATGCTCGGCTTCATCGGTGGCAGCGTAACCTTCCAGTTTCGCATGCCTTCCACAACGGGGATTGATTTCTCGATTCCGTTGAAGCTGAAATGGATTACTTTCTCTCCTTCGGCATGCGGGATATACTGCGGAACGGCGGCACCCCAGATGGTGACCGGCTTGTTGGCTTGCAGGACCGCGTTATCGCGAAACTGGGTGCTGAGAATAGGGAACTTACGGTAGCGGTAGCTGAGCCCGACAGAATCGGGGTCGATTTCCACACCGGCGATCTTGATCGGCGCATCCGGCCAAGTCTCGCTGGTGACCAGCTCCTGATCGTAGTAGATGAAGGGAGTGGTCGGTAGGAGGGCCTTGTTGTAAAGGTTGGGTTGGAAACCGATTCCGCCGGTGCCGTAGGCGACGCCCTTGGGATTCTTGACGGCAGAAGAGGTGACTACGGCTTTATCCCCTTCGATGCGGACCTTGGCCGGGTGCCAGACGCGATCCTCGCCGGCGAGATAAAAGAGGGTGACCTGTTCGTCGCCGTTCTCGATGATCCTGGGGTCGGCAAAACCGGTGGCATCGGGATCCTTGCGGTCAAGGTAGTTGCTTCCGCTTTCGGCCACTACCAGGCCGCCCTCGGCATGGTCGAACTCGACGATCAACTCGTTGCCCTTAACGGTGTAGCCCTTGAACATGGGACCGTCGGCGACGACGTCTTTGCCATATTGATTCTTGAGCGCGTGCAGGGCGAGGCGCTGTCCCGGAACGACCTTGCTGCGGTAGTGAATGGCACCCTGGTTGTCGATTTGGCTGGCCATGCCGGTGTTCGGGATGTCACGGGCCAGCCAGGTGCCCAGGCGCATCTCCGCCGTGCTGCCGATGTCGGGGTGGTTCGGCCCCTTGTCGACTTCGTTGCCGGGGGAATAAAACTGGTGGAAATAAACCGGCAATTCGGGATTGTCCCAAAGGATGCGCCAGCCGCGGACGAGCGCGTGAAGGTTGGGGTAGTAGTTGAGCCCGCCATTGGAATTGGCGTAGCCCTGATTCCAGATCGCGCCGCGCAGGGCGTAGGGAATGACCGGGTTGAGCCGGGCGTTGAAGAGCCAAGTGGCATCGCGGTTGTTCCGCATGTTGCCCGGACGCTCGTTGGTGGGCAGATCGACGAAGTTGTTCTCTCCTTCATCCGCAATCTTCTGGTTCGTCTTTACCGCATCCATGATTTCGGCATAGAAGGCCTCCCAGGCCTCCTTGTGGTCGGGAGTCGAGGGATCGGTCTTCCGCAACTGGGCTTCGATCTCCTTATTGTAGTCCATTTTGCTGTCCTTGTAACCGGCGCGGGGGGTCCAGGCCTCAATCGCCGTCTGACTGAAGGAGCAGTTGAGAATACCGATGGGCACGCCGATCTCCCCATAGACCTTGTGGGCGAAGGCGAGGGCGATCGCGCTGAATTCGCCGTAGTCCTGATTCCATTCGCCCTCGGCATGCTCGATCGGGTGAAGGTGGGCGTAGTAATTGGTGACCTTGAACTCGCGGATCGGCACCTTCCTGCCCGCTTTCTCCGAGGCTTCTTTCAACTGATCCACGAGGATGCTGGCGTTGCTGACCCGAGCCAGCCATTGCATGTTGGACTGGCCGGAAGCCATCCAGACTTCGCCCACCAGAATATTCGACAGGGTCGCCGAAGCGCCGTCCTTGCTGGTGATGGTCATCGCGGCGGGTTCGGCATTGGTTTTCAGCGGGTCGAGCTTGAGCATCCACTTGCCGTCGGACCCGGTGACCGTCTCCTTGCGCTGCCCGGCAAATTCGACCGTGAGCAGAGTGCCCGGTTCGGCCCAGCCCCAGACCGGGAGAGGCATCTCGCGTTGCAGAATCGCATGGTCCCGGAAAGGAGCGCCCAGCTCGAGAGCGGCTTTCTCAGCCGAGAGCGGCGAGAGATTCAGACAGGCGAGGGCAAAGCACCCGAGCGCGAGGAGTTTGGAGGTTTTTCTCATAAAGTCCTAGGGATGTAAGTTTAAGGATCGAAGCGTCACTTGTAGGTGCTGACTCCCCGACAGCAAGAAGGTTCAGAGAAATTGACCAAAATTATGGGCAGACTTAATTGATTGGATAAAATTCAGGCATAGCCTTGCTTGAAACAGTACCGCTGAACGGCAAGCCACAACCTGTCCTTTTAAAGGACAGGTTGTGGCAGGAAAGTCCTTCTTTTTTTTTTTTGACAGAAAAACGCTCATGGCCGTAAGTAAGGGTATGAATAAGACAAAAACCCTACTGTCGTTATTTTCTGCTGTCTCCTTTGTCGCAACGTCTGCCTCGGGTGAGTTGCTGGTTTACGAGGGATTTGATTACGGTGCAGCTGGCGAACCTCTTGACGCGTATACTTCGGTCGGCACAGAACCGGTTGGTCTTGCCGGCACGGGGACAGGACAGTGGACTGATGCAGACAGCGCTACTCACGACAGCTATCTCAAATCGGGAAGCCTTAGTTTTAGCAACCTAGCGACCAGCGGGAACCACATCGGCTATGAAAATAACAACCAGTCTGACAGGTACAATCGTGGTTTGGAGACGACAGGTTTTTCTTCGGGCTCAATCTATTTCAGTTTTCTGTTTGAGAAGCTTCAAAGTAACTTTGGGGCAGATCGTGAGGGTTTCGCTGTTATGAACCAAGTTGCGCCGCAGGCACGCTGGGACAGTGGCAATTCGGGTGCTATTGGATTGGAAGGTTTCGCAGTTGCCGCTGTAGACGGATCCAATTTGCAAGCCGTGGGTTATGATGGAACGTCTGGAACTAGGACTGTTTCAGGAGGGTCCGTCCCTATTACTGTGGTGAATGGAGGATCAAATACCTCGATCAGTAACGTAGCGGTTAATTTTATTGTCGGTGAGATCTCATTCAACACCGGAACTGGTGGGGCTGATGTATTCAGTCTCTACAATTTTGCTGATGATGGATCATTGGATACTAGCGCTCTGGATTCCAACTCTGATGCGACATTGATCGATACTATCGAGTTTGACATGGATGAATCCACACTCAACACGCTCAATTTGACTCGTCAGGTGAATGTCAATTATGACGAAGTGCGGATTGGCACCACTCTGGGTGATGTTTTGGTTCCCGTCCCCGAGGCTTCCACCTTCACACTTCTCGGCCTCAGCGGACTTTTCCTGCTCCGCCGTCGTCGTCGCAGCTAAGGTTTCAACCACTATTTTTCTCGAAAGGCCGATCGGTTTTCCGATCGGCCTTTTTTGTATCCGTAGGGGCTTTCCTCGGGAAGCCCGCGATGGGTAAGGCACGCAAACGAACGCGCTGTCCTTTTCATAAGGCCTTACGTCCGCGATCTTTCTGGTAGCCGGGGTTCTGGCAAGCTCCGGTAGTCCAACCACGTTCGCGGGTGCCGCGAGCAGCACCCCTACGATTCCGTTGGGGCGATTTGTATTTGCCTTATTTGAGCCGGGCTGGTTTTACTGTCTCTTTGCGGCACTTCGCGGGCGCGATAGCCCAAACGTTTTCGCAGTCGAGGCCTACTTATTCCCCCATTGAAAGGAAATCTCATCCGATAGGTTTTGCAGCAAAGCACCGGGCAGGGTGATGCGGATTCGTTCGTCGTTGCGGTCGGCTGCAAGGGGAACCGTTTCGGTGTTGTCCTTGAGCGCGAAACGGAGGTGCACGCCGCGTTCCAGTTTCGCTTTCGTGTCGACCCCGCCGATTTGGGCTGAGCCGGATTCATCCAGCGGTAAAATAGCTCCGGTCTCACCATCGCTGATACCGAAAAGGGTGGTCTCTCCCGGCTTGGGGGCTTGACCGGGCCTTTTCTGCAATTGAATGACGAAGGCTTCGGGCCACGCGTCTCCCGTTTTCTCCAGATAGCCGGTGCCACGTCCGTAGGGCGTCCTGATCGTGATCACGGTCCGGTCCGCGTCATAATCGATGTGCGCGGTGTCCTGCAGGCCGCGTCCACGGCGCTGGAAGGTCAATCGGAAAGGAGGCGGGTTCTCCGGTTCGACGAATTCGCCGTCCTGCCACTGCGCATATTCCGACTTTCCTTGGTAGGCGCGGGCCAGCATCGCGATATTCTTTTTGTCACCGGACAATTCGGTCACCTGCTTTTCGAAAATCGGCGCCAGCTTGACGATGCCGCTCTTTGTGAGCGGGGTGGTGAAGCCGTAAAGCCCCACGCCTTCCTCGATGGCCTGAGGCACGACCGTCGAGGCGTCCATGCCGTTCCAGGTGGCCAGGCAGGTGATCAGGCGGGTGTGCTCGCCGACCATGGCGCGCGCCTTCTGGATTTCCTCAACACTCCCGGCCTCGTTCATCAGCCAATCCACTTCCCGGTACATTTTTGAATTCACCACGTGCGGGTGATGCATCTTGTTGACGGTCAGCCAGATGATGCATTCGGGGTTGGCCGACTTGGCGGCCTTCTTGATCGCCTGCCAGCAGCGCTCGATCGCCTTTCGGCTATAGGCCAGATCCTGTGCTCGGGTCAGTTTGTCCTCTCCCGGAAAAGGCTCGCCCATCAGCTGCTCGTAGAGCGCTTTCTCGCTTTCGATCCATTTTCCGTCGGTCGACTGGCGTCGGGGCATCCAGAGCCAGTCCACCATGAAGCCGTCGATACCGGTCTTCTTGACAGCGTCGTAGATCGATTTCGAAAGATATTCCAGATAGTCGTCCGTGTAGGGGATATGGTAGGTGCTCGGGCTGCCGTAGCTTTGCTCCGGATGCAACTCGGCCCAGCGCGGGTTGGAGGCCGCGCAGAAGTAGCCGAACACTTTCATGCCCTTGGCGTGGCCCAGCTTGACTACTTCGGGAAGGAAATCGTGCTTCAGGCCGGGCTGCTCGGGAATGAAGCCGTCCTTATACCAGGCGTAGCCGTTGGTGGAGACGGCGAAGGTCTGGATGACATTGGCCCCCATGGCCTCATACCAGGCGACATGTTCGGCCGGATTCGCATCGGCCCACTGGCCCGGCTTAGCAAAAGGGCGGCCGCGTCGGTGGGTGGGGGCCCAGTTGAAGTCGAGACAGTAGGCTTTGATGGCTTTATCTGCGTCAGCTTGGGCCGCAAGTTCCGGCAGGGCCGGCGGGCTGAAAAGACTCAGGCAACAGAGTAGGGGCAAGGCCCGCAAACAGGGGGAACAATTGAGTTTCATAGGCATATCGAAAAGGACTGGACTGACGAACCCGCATCATGCGCCGCAGGTGCCGCTGATGGCAAGCTCGTCCCGACCCACCTGGACATGCCCCGCCCGAATCAGGTCCACAATTAATTGTAATTGCTGACGACTGCGCCGCGGATGTCGGCAATTTCCGGCGGGAAGAAAATCAAAGTGACTCCGCTTCCGTCGCTGGCTGGGTCAGCGCCAGCTCGGCAATTCGCATGTGTCGCACCCGGATGACATCGCCGTGTCCACAGAAAGCGATTTTCCCGTGGCGGCGTTTGGCGCCTTCGTGCTTGGGGTGCTCCCGATTGATCTCCTCGAGGTTGGCGTCGAGAATACGGGTGCCGTTGAGGTCGACGCTGACATGCGGGCCACGCACTGTGACCCGCTGAAAATTCCATTCGCCGGCCGGCTTCATGTGGCCGCGTAACGCCGGTTCGAGGGAATAGAGGGAGCCGTGGTGCTGGAAATCCTTCAACTTCCCCGCGTACTTTTCGTGTTCCCCGTCGAGAATCTGGATTTCCATGCCGGTGTAGGCGGGATTGCCTTCGCCCGGATAATGGATCCCGAGGCCGTTGTTGGCGCCCGGCGTGAGCTGAAACTCAAACTCCAAGACATAGTTGGCGTACTCCTTTTCCGTTACCAGATTGCGGCTCTTCGGGGTGGATTGCAGCATGCCGTCCTTCCAGACATAGCCGTTCACTTCCGTTTCGCCCTTGCCGCCCCAACCAGCGAGGTCCTCGCCGTTGAACATCTCGACGAAGTCGAATCCGTGGTCGGCCCTGACCCGTTCAGCCCTGGAATGGGAGCACGATGGCATGAGCAGTAGAGCAAGCGTCAGCACTGCGGGGATAAAAAGGCTAAATTCTGTCTTCATGGGTGGTAGGAGCATCCGGCTCGCCTCCTCGAAAACAAGCACATAAAATACAAAGCCCCTGCGCAGTCGAAAATTCCCATTCCTTACGCTTATCAGGCCGTTTACCTGGGGCACTGATTCAACTCTTGAAAGCGAGCCGTTCGATTTCCGGCTGGACAAATATATCCCCTGAACTGCAAATCACCGTATGAGTGGTGATTCCCAAAGTTCCAGCGCATCCGCACATGATCCGAGCGATACCATGCTCGGCCAATTTCGATCGTTAAAGTCGGTCTTCTGGCTGGCCAGCTGGATGGAGTTGGTCGAGCGCTTTTCGTATTACGGGGTGCGTGTGATGATGCCGGTCTTCATGGTGGCGGCGATCGGCAACGGCGGGCCGGAGCTCGACCAGATCCAGAAGGGGAGCCTGTTCGCCGTCTGGGCGATCGTGCAGTCCTTCGTGCCCATTCTGTCCGGTGGCTTTGCGGACCGTTACGGCTACAAGGTCAACATCGCGGTGGCGACCGCCGGTAAGATTATCGGCTACCTCATCATGGCCTACTGTATCCCGCTGGCTGAAATGCTGGCGGGTATGCCGCTCGCCGAAGCCCGGGCACTGGGTATCGACCAAGCCTATGTTATTCTTTTCGCCGGAGCCATGTTCGTTGCCTTCGGCACCGCGATCTTCAAGCCCGGCATCGGGGGCCTGATTGCGAGCCAGTTGGAGCCGAAAAACTCCTCCCTCGGCTGGAGTATCTTTTACCAGCTGGTCAACGTGGGCGGTTTCTTCGGCCCCCTGGCGGCCGGTTATCTGCGGGTGATCGACTGGCACTGGGTCTTTGTCCTTTGCTCGGCCGCGGTTGCGCTCAATTTCATCCCGCTTTTCTTCTTCAAGGAACCGGCCCGGATGGCGACAACAGACGGGGAGGATAAGCCCGGCCCGCTGAAGATGCTCTTTGAGTCGCTGCGCGGTCTGCTCGAACCCAGGATCTTTTTCCTGACGCTGAGTTTTGCCGGGTTCTGGCTGATGACATTCCAACTCTTTGATATTCTGCCGAACTTTATTGATGACTGGGTCGATTCACGGCATCTCGCCTCGGCCCTGGCCTCGGTGTTTGGTGAAGGTGCGGTGCCGACGGTCAACGGAGGCAACCTGACCCAGGAATGGATGATCAATTTCAACGCCCTCATGATCAGCATCGGCACTTTCCTGATGGGGTATTTTACCCGAAAGATTCCTACCCTGGTCACGATTATCATGGGGGTGGGCATGGCGATCATCGCCACTTACTGCCTCGGTCTCAGCATGGGCGGATGGTTTATCCTCGGTTGTATCGGCCTTTTCTCGCTGGGTGAAATGATGTCCGGCCCCGGCTTCTCCCGCTATATCGTCGATATCGCACCCAAGGGCAGGGAAGGTCTCTACATCGGGTTTAGTAATTTTACGGTCGGTATAGGATGGTCCATCGGTTCGATTCTCGCCGGGCACCTCTACGAGAGCGGCGGGGACAAGGTCGTCCTGGCGAAGCGCTATATGGTGGATCAGCTCGGAATGGCGATGGACAAGGTCGAGGCCTTGCCCAAGGAGGAAGTCATGCCCAAGCTCGCGGAAATGGCGGGCACGGATCTCTTCGGTGCGAGAGACTTGCTCTGGAACACCTACGATCCGTACTCCATGTGGGCGATTTTCGCGGCCATCGGTTTGGGGGCTTTGATCATGCTGACGATTTACAACAAGGTGGTGAACGCGGCGAATGCGAATCCGAACCATGCCTTCAATCTTTATGGGTCGCTCTGGGTGAAGGCCCTGCTCATTCCCATCACGATTGCACTGGTCTCCATCACGACCTGGCGCATGGGTGTGGACAGTCAGGCGGCCGACAGCACCTGGACATCCGTCATTCTCTCCAATCTCGGACTCGCCCTGAATGCACTCTTCTTTTCAATGATGCTGATTATTTCCTTCCTGCCGAAAGCGGATAAGTGGGGAGGATCGCCCGAGGCGGCTTCCGGATAGGTGTGGAGCCCGCGCTAGTCCGTGAGATCACGAATTATCGCAACTCTTTCCTAGTTGTGCGGGTGCCGCGAGCGGACACCCCTGCGACCGCGAAGATCAACTCGCCGGCTGGCCACCGGCAAGGCGTGAGACCTCGGCCTGATAGGCGAGCCGGTGCCCGGCGAGGCCGTCAAGTCCGGGTTCGAGGGCATCCTTTCCGGCAAACAGTTTGTCGAGGGCATCAATGATGCCGGAATCGCCGCCGCCGTGTCCGGCATAGCCCTCGCCTCCGGCTTCCTCCACCTGAATTTCCTCGGTCTTGCCGGTGTAATGGTCGTAGTACCAAAGCTCGTGGGAGCCCCCACGCTGGTAGGGTTCACCGCCCCGGAGGCAGCCTTTGGTGCCAAAAATCTCGATGGTGCGGTCGCAGTCGAAAGCAGTCATGGTCAGGGAGGCAGTGATCCCGTTTTCCATTTCGCAGGCCACAACCTGATGATCCACGACATTGTTATCGCAGTGGTACACACAACGGCCCCAGGGTGAAGTCCTGAGGAACTCGAGGATCGGTTCCTCCGGTAGTTCATAGGCACCGGTTTCGCCCTCGGCCCCGGGCATTACCATGCGCAGGAAATTGCGCTTCTCATTGAGATAGCGGTGCGCGTCAAAGATACACTCATCGGCGACGGGGCAACCATCCGTGCAGCGCATGGGTGCGCCCTCGGGGGCATTCTCTTTTTTGAACCAGTCGAGTCGGCCGTGGCTGGTAATCGCCTTGGGAGTGGAATCGGCGAACCAGCACATGAGGTCGGTATCGTGCGAACACTTGGCGACAATCATGGGGGAGGAATTTTCCGATTTGGCCCAGTGGCCGCGGACATAGGAATGCGCCTGGTGAAAGGCCTCCACGCCTTCGGTCGCCCGGATCGAGATGATCCGGCCCAGGCGCCCGCTGTCGATAAACTTGCGGACCGCCTGGTAGAATGGGGTGTAGCGAAGGACGAAGCAGGGAAGGATGCGGCAGCCTTTTTCGCGCGCTTTCCGGTCGAGCGCTTCACAGCGTTCCAAAGTCTCTGCCGCGGGCTTTTCCAGAAGCAGGTCGTAACCGAGTTCCATTGCATCCATGGCGTTGCCGTAGTGATCGGCATCCTGCGTGCATATCAGCAAAACATCGGCAAGCTTGCCGGCGGCAAAGAGTGTCTTGTCCGAGTCGAAGACCTGGATCTTTCCAGGTTCGCCCAATTTTGCCAGGGTCGCGGTTTTGGCCTCGTCGCGATCGGCGACCGCCACGAGCTCGTAGCGTTCCGGCATGCTTGCCGCAATTCGAGCGTAAGTTCTGCCCCGGGAGCCACAGCCCAGGACCGCAATGCGCATTGGTTTTGTCATGATGGAAGTATTTGGACGGCAATCCCCAAGGCAGCAACACCGAATCGCCGGGCCAAGACTATTTTGAAAATTTTACCGCTTGATCCGGCGGCTTGCCGCCTCGCGGCATCCCCCAACGCAACGCGAGCCCCAGGCCGGCGGGTGCGCTCCCGATCTTTCGCAAGCATCCGCTGAAAACTGTCTTCAAATAGAGAAGAGCTACGAAAACCTTTACCAATTTGATTCTTAATCGAAATCGTTCTCCTAATCCTAATCCCCTTCAGTTTACATGAGTCAATATCTGTCAGCCACGCGATTTCGATTAGGAGTAGGAGTTGGATTACGATGCCTGTGACTTCATATCGAAAAGCAAACTCATTTAGCATTACGACGAAATTTTGAGCCAGACTCCACGCGCATCCTCTGCGAAGAGCGGACCACGGGCGATCGGCGTGCCGTCCGCTTGCTTACAGTTCGACCGTCTTTCCGGTCTTTGACGACTCGTCCGCAGCGGCGACAATGCGCATCGAGTTGAGTGCGTCTTCCATGTGATTCGTGAGGTCTTTGTCCGAACGGATCGCATCCAGCAGGTATTCCTGTTCCCGCTTGCAGAGTTCATCGTGGTCCGGTTCGTCCTCCATGTCGATCCAGTCGTCCGACTTCGCGAATTTACCGTCGTGGTCCAGCGCGCTGTGGTGCAGGCGCAGCGCTTCGGTCTTGGTGTGGTCGTCCACGTTGGCGGAGGCCCCGTCGCCACCCGCGCTACGGGCGGAAATCGTGACCGAACCTTTCGGGCCCACCACGTCTTTCACGAAAAAGGCCGATTCACTCATCATCGGCCCCCAGCCGGCTTCATACCAGCCGACAGATCCGTCTTCAAAGGTCACCTGTAGATGGCCGTAGTTGACCATGCCCTCAGGGAGCTCGTCCGAGAGGCGGGCCCTGAGCCCGGAAACGCGCACCGGTTTGGAGCGCGTCATCTGGCACATCACATCGACGTAGTGCACCCCGCAATCCACGATCGGGGAGATCGAGCTCATTAGATTCTTATGGGTCTTCCAATTCGCGCCGGAGGATTGCTGGTTCAAGTTCATGCGCATGACCAGAGGCTTGCCCAGGGTTTGCGCCACCTCGGTGAATTTCACCCAGCTCGGGTGGTGACGGAGGATGTAGCCGATCACCAGTTTGCGTTCGGCAGCCTTGGCTGCAGCGACCACCTCCTCGGCACCCGCGACGGTTTCGGCGAGCGGTTTCTCAATGAAAACATGTGCTCCCGCCTCGAATGCGGCCAGCGCATATTCCTTGTGCGTGTCGGGGTAGGTTGAAATGGCCACCACGTCCGGCTGGGTCGCCGCCAGGGCTTCGGTGTAATCACCGTACTCGGCGTAGCCGCCGCCAAGTTCCCTGTTCAAGGCGCCTCGGGACTCGGGAGAACGGGTGACGATGCCGACGATCTCATAGTCGTCGATCTGATGATAAGCCAGGGCGTGCGACCGTCCCATATGGCCGGCTCCAACGCAGAGTACTTTCAGTGTTTCAGTCATAAAAATTCAGGTCCGCTAACTAAGTTTCCACGGGCCCCGCATCGGTGGGTGGACCAGCTTATTGGCCTCCTCATCATCGAAGGTAAGGGTCTTGCTATCGAAATTGAGGTTCTTGTTCAATCGGAGGGCGATCTTCCCCATGTTGATCATGGTGGTTGACCAGAAGCCGTTGTCTTCATTGAGGGCGAACTTCTTGCGGGTGCGAACCGATTCGTGGAAGTCTGTCACCACCGGTTCAAGCGGCGGAAGCTGGGAAATCTTTTTCCGGAGATCGGGTATATTCGATTCGAAGCGCCGGCCGAGCCAGCCTTTCGGTCCCTGGATGTATTTGGCACGCTCGCCCTTTACTTCCTCTCTGCTTCTGCCATCCAGCACGATCTTGCAGCCGTCCGCGTAGGTAAAGGTGATTCGCCGCCAGACACCCACCGCATCGGCATCCTGCGGGTCCGCGTCGACTTCGACACGGGCCGGTGCCTCCGAATCCTTACCGAGCATAAACTGAACCGGGTCGAGGTAGTGCTGCCCCATATCGCCCAGACCGCCGCCGTCATAGTCCCAGTAGCCCCGGAAAGTCTCGTGTGTCCGGTGTGGGTGATACGGCTTTTTGGGGGCCGGCCCCAGCCACATATCATAGTCAAAATGATCCGGAACCGACTCGATTGGTAAATTTTTCCGGCCGGTCCAAAGGTGCTGTTTCCAGCCGAATCCTGTAACCGCTCCAACGGTTATGGTTAAAGGCCAACCAAACATTCCCGCCTGAATAGCCTGTTTGACGGGAGCGACTGGCGTGCCAAGGCCGTAAAATCCACCTTGGAAGCGGAACCAGGTATTGATCCGGAAGATCCGCTCCTGAGCCTGGACCGCCTTCGCCATGGCCACCCCCTCGCCGATGGTCCGGCTCATCGGCTTCTCGCACCAGATGTCTTTTCCTGCTTTGGCCGCGGCAATCGCCATCAGGGCATGCCAGTGGGGCGGGGTCGCAATGTGGACGATATCGATATCATCCCTTGCGATCAGCTCACGAAAATCGTGGTAGCAGCTGACGTCTTTTTCGCCTTTTTCAGCTGCCTGGGCTCTTCGCCGCTCCAGGTGCCGGGCGTCCACGTCGCATAGCGCGAGCAATTTGCCCGGCATGGTCAGGTGCTGGTGGGAAATAATGCCGCAGCCAATAATGCCCTTGGTCAGGACTTCACTTGGCGGCGTATGTCCGGGGCCGCCCAGTACGTGGCGCGGCACAATCTGAATGGAGGCGAGGGCACCGAGGCCCTTGATTGCCTGTCGACGGGAAATGTTGCACTTTTTCTTCACTATTTTACCACTTCGTCCGCTTCTTTAGGTTCCGCAAGCGGTTCCAAAGGTTCCCCCTCGTTTTCATCCATGACCCTGGTCTTGTCCCAGAAGGTCAGGAAAAAGATCACGGTGATGATAGCCGCGATCATGGCCGGAAATATCCAGAACTCCCGCCATTGATCCATTGCGCTACTAATCAGGGACGGATCGACCGAGTCGGGCATATTGACCGAGAACATCTGGGTGAGCTTATCCAGAAAGGAAATATCGCCGGTGGACCGGGCGGCACTGATGGTATCATTGAGCGGCTTGTAACTCTCGACGGCTCCGAAGCGCCCAAAGGCGACTTGATAACCGAAATACATGCCGACCCCCTGAGTCAGAAAGACCAGTAGGCTTTGGGTCTGTCCCCTGACTTCCTTGGGCGCGATGCGGTCCGCGTACATAAACCCGGTCACAAAGAAAAAGTCGTAGCAGACCCCGTGCAGCGCGACGGCGAAGAGCAGCATCCAGGCCACCTGGTCGTCGGCTCCGAAGGCAAAGAGCAGGTAGCGTAAAACCCAGGCGCCCATCCCGGTCAGGATCATCCACTTGACCCCGAGGCGGCGAAAGAAGAAGGGGATCAGCAGCATGAAAAAGATCTCGGACATCTGGCCGATGGTCATGGTGGAGGCGGCCTGTTCGAAACCGGCGTTGGTCAGGTAGTTGCCGGTCAGCCCGTAGTAGTAGGCGAGGGGAATGCAGATCAGGGTCGAGCAAATCAGGAAGACGGCGAAATTCGGATTTTTCAGGAGCTTGAAGGCATCGACCATGAAAAGTGTCTTCCAGTTCAGCTCTTGCCCTTTGGCCGGTGCGGGGGTGTGCGGCAGTAAAAAGGAAAAAGCTCCCAGGAAAAGCGAACTGGCCGCGGCCACGTTGAACATGTTGATGCTCGAGGTCCAGCCCATGAAACCGATGAAGAGGCCGGCAACAATCCAGCCGATCGTGCCCCAAACGCGGACCTTCGGGAAGTCTCCGCGTGCCACGTGTGTGAAGACAACCGTGTTCGCCAGACCGAGAGTCGGCATGTAGCAGAGCATGTGGCCGATCATGAACCACACCATCAAGTCGCCGTTGCCCGCTCCGGCAGCCGATTCGGCGGCGAGCATAAACCCGCCGCCCAGAAGAAAGAGCACGCCCATGACAATTTGCGAGGGGAAGAAGCGGTCGGCCACGATCCCCAGAAAGAGCGGGGCCAGCATGGCCGCGATTGGTGCGCTGCCGTAAGCGCCGCCACCAAAATCCGCCAAATTGTTATCACCGAGGCACTGGCCCAGAGTGGCGAACCAGGCACCCCAGGTGAAGAACTGAAAAAACATCATCACCGACAGTTTGGCTGCGGTTCCTTTATTCGTTTGAGTCTCACTCATATCGGTAAAATCGGTTTTCGTGTCCTGTCATGGCACCTCTGTGCTATCGCGCTTAGCGAGGCAATAAGAGCAAGCAGACTGAGCCTGCTTTATGGCAAGTCCAGAATGTGCTCATTTTCGAAATTCCGCCCCTGAGGACTTTCACCTAAAACGCTTGTGCGGCGAGTTCTCCGCATTATTTCGTAATAACCACGTAACCATGCATAAATTTTGTCCTATTTTTGAGTTTTTTTCTTGCCTGGCATCAAGGCTGCTAATTTATAACACACACTCATTCCTAACGTAATAGCTCATCATCGTCATGAAATTGTTCAAAATCACCACAGTTAAGTACCTCTCAATCCTAACCTTAAGCTGTACTGCGACGCATGCACAGATCGACACTGTGAGTGGTTTCGACGAGGCGGGGTGGAATGCAGATGACGTCCGGGACTCCAGTGGGACGAACATTACTAACGGAACCACGCACGACCCTGCTACGGGCGCGACATTGGATGCGACCCAGGTGGCCAACCAGATCGACTGGGACGATTACGTAGGTTCCTGGGGTAACCTCGGTGGTGTGCGATTTGACACATCTGCTTCAGGTTCTCAGAAGAGCACACTCAGTGTGATTGACACCTCGACGGGTTTTATTGCGGCACAGGACCTACTGGATCCCAGCTTTAGTGCCAGTTACCGCTGGCAAAATAACGATACGGTGGCAGCCGGTGTTGCTCTGAAATTTGGTATCCAATCAGTCGATTACGGGACTGGAAGTGGCGAATCGCAGGAAGGTTTCGATGCCGCGCGCTCAGGTGAGGGGACTTGGGATTTGGTTCTAGTCTATGATCCGACCAATAACGGGATTAATTCGACTACGGACGGTCGCCTCTACACCTCTGAAGTCACGGCCGACAGTAAGTTTTTCCTTTTCCCGCAGGCGGGTAGCAGCTACTTCACCAACACTTACGGGGCGGACGCCGACTCTATCGGTATCAGTGCCGGTAGTAAAACACTCGCCGAATGGCAGGCACTCGACATTGACGGAGCGGCTGCTGGAACCACGACATGGGGTGACCTTATCTTTGACGGTAGCGGCGATGCCAAGGTCTCAAATGTGCAGTTTGGTATGGGGTCCGGCAATGATAACGCCACCACAACACTTGATTACGCGGAAATCAGTTTCCTGAACAACGGCGAGCGCATTGATTTTGTGGATGCGGCCCGCTACGATGGGCTCGGTACCGATTCAGCGGATTATTCCGATTCCAGCAACTGGTCGGGGGCAACGCCGGGATCAACCCAGAATTTGATCGTTGATACGACCGGAACCACCGGACTGACCGTCAGTGCCGTCAATCAGGAAACACGCAGCCTTGGCATTCTTAACGGCACAACCAACCTCGGCATCAACAGCGGGTCAACGTTGACCCTGAACTCTGCTGAGAACGGCACGCTTTCCGTCGCTGAAGGCGCAACCCTCAATGTTTCCGGCGACGGTGCTTTGTCAGCTGGAGTGGTCGAGGTCGATGGTGCCATGAACATCGCGGTCAGTACCGCACTTGATGGTGGAGCTGACCCGCATCCTCAGCGTGACGGCCTTAGCCCGACGGCGACAAGTCGCTATGGCATCGCGGTCTACGGCGGAGGTGAACTCACCCTCCAGAACGGTGCCGATGTGACGGTTTCGCAAAACAATTTGAATGCCGGTGTACGTGTTGGCGACGATGCTGACGGGACGGCAACCATGAACGTGGAAACGGGGGCCAGTCTGCAGATTGGCAATGACACCGACTACGGTGTCAGCGGCCTAACCAGTAACGGCTTCTTTACTGTCGGTGCCTGGGGATCCACCGGCATCGTCAACCAAACGGGTGGTTCGGTCACTCTGACAGACGGGTCCTTCAATCTCGGTAACCAGGCTGGCACCGGTACCTATAATTTGTCAGACGGCACCCTTACATTGGAGGGTGGTTTACACAGTCTTGGTCGTAACACGGGCTCGCGCGCTGCCGGTAGCGGTACATTGAATATTTCCGGCGGGACAATGACCCTCAGAGCCAGCACCAATAACGGGAATGGATCATACATTTTCGGTGACCGTGACAACAGCGATACGGATGGGTCCGGCTTGGTTCATCAAACAGGAGGCACCATTCGCGTGGAGGGCAGCTCCAATCTCTATCTGGGCGGTTACGGCTCCAGCACTTACAACCTTGAAGGAGGTACACTTGAGATCGGTGGAAACAGCCTCAAAGGCTTCTATGGTTCTGCCGGCACAAACGGTGGTTCCTATGACTTCAATCTTCAGGGCGGTACCATTAAGGTCATTGACAGCAACCTGAGTACAGACGTGGCGATCGACCTGGTGGACATTGATCCTACGTCAGCCGTAACCACATCGGTTGTAGATACTAATGGGTTTGATGCGACATTCTCAGGCGCGATCAACGGAGACGGTGGACTGGTAAAAGCCGGAACCGGATCGCTCAACCTTCAAACCTCGGACCGCACTGCCGGGTATCTATCAGTTGAGGGTGGCAGCGTGAACCATCTGTCTGGAACTACAACTACCGGCGCTATGTTGATCGGTGCTTATCCTTCTCTGGGAACAGACTCAAATGGTACATTCACGCTTACGGATGGCACTGTTAATGTTGCCGGCCCCTTTGTTTACATTGGCAGTGGTAGTTCCGGCAACAACACAGGCGTCTTGAATATCGATGCGGGTACGCTGAACTTGGGTAGTGCCGGTGCTCCGGAAACCCGGGTAGATTTCTACAACGGTGCCTTTGGATCTACCGGTTCGGCGACCGTCAATCAGACTGGTGGTACTATCAACAAACTGACCACCGATGGTGTCTTTCATATCGGTAACCAATCGGGTGGCACTTATAACCTAAGCGGTGGCGCGATCAACATCTATGGTGACAATGGTATGGTGCTTGGTCGTTCAGGCTCGAGCGCTGGTGCCGGTGTCCTGAATATTTCCGATGGTGAGATTAATTTCTTTACGGGCACAGACTTATTGCTTGGTGGTGCCCAGGGGACGGAACCACTAACCGGGTCGGGCACTGTTAATCAAACCGGCGGTGTCGTTACTCTTAATGATGGTGGTAACCTCATTCTCGGTCAGCAGGGTGATGGTATTTACAACCTCGATGGTGGTACACTTCAAACCGGCGGTACCAATAGAATTCAGCGCGGCGCCGGCTCTGTCGGCACGCTCAGCATGGGTGGCGGTACTTTGCGGGTCATCGGTACGGCTTTAACCGTAGCCAATGCTGTGGATATCGAACTGAAGGCCGCATCCAACTCGACCATCGATACCAACGGATTGGGCGCTACAATCGGCTCCGATATTTCCGGTAGCGGTGGCTTGATCAAGACCGGCTTGGGCAGCCTTATCCTTAACGGAAACAATTCGTACACCGGTGCGACACTGGTCAGCAATGGTCTTCTGCGGGTAGAGGGGAGCCTCACCGGTACCAGCTCACTGACGGTCGAATCCGGAGCCGCCATCGGTGGCAGTGGAACAATCGGAGTATTCACCAGCATCTCCGGTGAGTTGACTCCCGGTAGTTCACCCGGGATCGCAACCTACAGCGCCGGCCTCAGCCTGGCGGACACATCGACGTCCACTTTCGAGTTCATCTCCGAGACGACCGATCTGGCTGACCGGGGCGTCGAGTTCGACGGAGTCAATGTTTCCGGAGATAACCTGACAATTGATCCGAGTGCGACACTTGCACTTGTCTTTGATCTCGCGGGTTCGACCGTTGATTTCAGCTCAGTCTTCTGGGACAGCTCACAGCAGTGGCTGCTCTTCGACAGCGCATTCGGTACTATCGTCTCCGGCGATATCTTTGGTGACGTTACCGTTTCCCTGGATAGTCAGGGTCAGTCGTTCGCGACCACGGGTGGTTTCTTCACCGTCACTGAGTCGAACAGCGATATTTACCTGAACTACGTAGTCCCAGAGCCTTCTATGTATGCTGCTCTTATCGGTATGTTTACCATGGCGTGGGTCATGGTTCGCCGTCGCCGTAAGTAATTTCCGTCGTCCATTCTGCCCTGCCTGCATTCGTGGGCAGGACAGAATGGCACCTTATCCCGCTGAAGGCCTCAGGCAGCCGGGGGTGGACAGGATGTGATTTGTGCGTCATGTCTAGTTTCAGATTATGACCCAGTATTTGCGCATATCCTTTCTGCTTTTTGTTCTGCTGTTCTCTTTGTGCGTGTCGGCCGAGGTGGAGGAGGATTCCAGCCTGCCGGGGAACCGTGAACTCTATGAGGCCTATCTGGAGGCATGTGGCGGGCGTGCGAATATCGCAAAAATACAGTCTCTTTTATTGTCCGGTGAGATCGAAACGAGTGATGGTACCAAGAGTTCGATTAAGATGTTCAAGCGCCGGCCGAACCGCATGCGTCTGCTGCTAGAAAGAGGAAACTACAAGATCGAGACGATTTTTGATGGTGAGCAGGGAGCCCACTGCATCACTATTCCCGGTCGCGAGCCACGTTGGGTGCCGATAAAAGGAGACGAACGACAAACACTGATTACCGACAGTCGCCTGGATGCCCCGTTCTATTACATCGGTAGAAACCCTGAAAATTTTGCAGTGAAGGGCATTCAGGAGATTGATGGAAGAGAAGCCTACGAACTTCTGATTTATGATTCCGATTACCAATTCAAGCGTATGTGGCTCGATGCGGAGCATTATCAGGAAGTGATGTTCATGAATCAGGTTAAAGCCGGATCCGGTGTTGTTACGGAAACAACGAAAGTATCTGATTTTACATCCGTAAATGGCGTGCTCATCCCTCAAAAGCTGCAAAGTTATCAGGGCGACAAATTGATCCAGACGCTCACATTCGATTCGATTCAGTGTAACGCAGGAATCTTCGAGAGTTATTTTGAGGTTCCCGACGATATCAAGGAATGACAGCAAAGGAACTTCAAAGCGGTCTTGAAGATTCATGCATGGTTTGTAGGCTGACGAAATGAGATTCGATTTGAACAAGTATTCCCTTGGCGGCTTTTTGACCGCTCTTGTATTCTTGCTGTGCACCGCATGTTCTCAGCAGAAAGAAACGCAAATTTCCGGGATCTGGCGTTCTGAGGACGCATTGGATGCGAAGAACCTGGTCATTGAGTTCGTGCCCAACGGCACGGGACAAGTGTTCAGTGGCTCGATCATCGGTTTCCCGACGGATGCAGAATTTGAATGGCGCGCCCAAGGCGATGAGGTTTTCATCGAGACCACGACAGAGCCTGTTGTTTCTCAAACCATGTTACTCCTCGACAACACCGATCAATCATTGGAGGTCGAAGTAAACCGAACGAAATTTACCCTCGTACGAGTGGACGACATTATTGACGGCGAGATGATGGAATCCCTGCCCTGAATTTTGTGGCGAATGAGTACGTCGCCGAATTCAGTGTCTAACCTTAGCTTATCAGATTAATGGTGCAAGTGTACACGCACTTGCCTTGATGTGAACGTGTTAGGCATGTAGGTTAAACCATGTCTGTACTCTACATTTGTAAGGAATGTAAAAAGCCGAAGTCCAAAGACGTGAGAGGTAAGGCACTGAAGGGTAAAAAGCTCTTTAAAGCGCTGCAGTCAGAAGAACTCAGCTTTGAAGTGAAGACCTGCAAATGCTTGGGTAAGTGTAAGCAGGGGCCTAACGGAATAATCGTCCCGGGTAAACAGCGCTACCACCGGTTAAGTGTCAAAAAGTTGCGACAAATAAGCCGTGATATTGGCTAGTTCCAGGATGGTGCTGCCCGGTCGGATACGATCCGCGGACCGGACAGCACAGATCACACGTTCAGTCCTTAGCCTCCCGTAACGCGGCTTTTTCGGACCGCAGGCCCATGGTTATGGTGACGCATAGAAGCAATAAAATCACGGCAAAGGGTAGGCCGGTGGATACCACCATGGCTTGCAATGCGACCAGGCCGCCACCCATGAGAAGAACGATGGCAACAAGACCTTCAAAGGTACACCAGAAGATGCGCTGGCCGGCAGGTGCGTCGACCTTCCCGCCGGCAGTGATGGTATCGATGACGAGGGATCCGCTGTCTGAAGAGGTGACAAAGAATACGATCACCAGCACAATTCCGAGAAAGGATGTGATGGCGGTCAGGGGGAAACTTTCCAGCATGGTGAACAGCTTGATGGGAAGCTCGGCATTGGCGACGGCTTCATTGCCGGCCATGAACTGAGAGATGGCGGCACCGCCAAATGTGGACATCCAGAAGACGCAGACCAGGGAAGGAATGAGCAGAACGCAGATGATGAATTCGCGCACGGTTCGACCCTTGGACACGCGGGCGATGAACATGCCGACAAAAGGTGACCATGAGATCCACCAGGCCCAGTAAAACGAGGTCCAGCCCTGGGAGAAATTGACATCTTCCCTCCCGATGGGGTTGGAGAGAGCCGGAAGGTGTTGTACGTAAGCCCCGAGCGATTCAAAGAAATTGGAGAAGATGAAGCCTGTCGGTCCGAGCACGAGGATGAACGCGAGAAGACCGAAGGCCAAAAGCATGTTGATTTCCGAGAGTCGCTTTACGCCGCCTTCCAGGCCGCGTAAAACGGAAATCAGGGCGACCAGGGTAATTCCGACAATCAGGATAGCCTGCCAGGTGGGACCGTAGGGCATGGAAAAAACTTCACCCAAACCCGAATTGGCCTGCTTGGCTCCCAGTCCAAGGGAAGTGGCCAGGCCAAAGAGTGTAGCGAAAACGGCGATCGTATCGATAATATCACCAACCCAACCCCAGACCTTTTCTCCAAAGAGCGGATAAAAAGCCGAGCGTATGGTGAGCGGAAGACCTTTATTGTACGAGAAAAGGGCCAGTGCGAGTGCAAGCACGGCATAAATTGCCCAGGGGTGCAGGCCCCAGTGAAAAATGGTCGAGGCCATGCCGAGTTGGCGCGCTCCTCTCTCGTCGCCTTCAGCAGCACCGAGTGGCGCCCAGTCGGTGCGCACGCCATCCTCACCGACAGTCACCCCCGCGTAGGAGCTGCTGTAGTGGCTGATCGGCTCGGATACGCCGTAAAACATCAAGCCGATACCCATGCCTGCCGCGAATAACATGGCAAACCAGCCGGGATAACTAAACTCAGGCCTGGCGTGTTGCCCGCCCAGACGAATCTTGGCCCAGGGCGAAACAATCAAAAACAGGCAAAAAATGACAAATATGTTGGCCCCGCCGATAAAGAACCAATCGAAGTTTGTCGTGACTGCTTTACGCAGTTGGGGAAAGAATTCAGCGGCATGACTGTTGAAGATCAAGGCGTAGAGGACAAACAACACAATCAGCCCGCCGGAAACCACAAAAACAGGATTGTGAATATCGACCCGAAATTTCCCGAATTTGGTTTTGATATTGTCTTGGCCTATTTTGTAGTCGGTCGGAATCAGCCCGACCGGCTCGATGGGCTTAAGGTCACTGAACTTCTTTTGCTTCGAGTGCTTCTGTTCGTCTTCCATAATCGTTATCTAAGCTTGGTATTCGTAAAATAGGTCACGCGGGCGTGTGGCGCTTCGTCTCTCTTGGCAGAGGGAATCGGTTTAAAAGTAGTAGCCGAAATTGACGTTAAAGCGCGTTTCCCACTCGTCGGTGGAGTTGCCGCCAAAACGGTCACTCTGAAAGACACCGTCATTGTTGCTGGCGCCACTGGTCGGGTCGCCGTAGCCGACCTCGTTTCCGATGAAATCATTCCCGTTGGAAAAGGCCAATTCGGTGTAGATATACCAGCCCCCGCGTCCCCAGGCTGCGCCGGCGGTGATGAACTCACTGTCATTGAACTCACTCTCAGTCTTCATAATGGCGCTATATTCCGCGTAGGGAATAATATAGTCCAACCAGTCAACTTGATCGACTTCGTAATAATAGCTCAGCGATATGGCCGGCATCCAAGCTTCCGTCGCCACGAAGGTGGGGAAGTCGTACGCGCCAAACTGGATCAGGTCATCGGTGGGGTTGTCGATGCCGTCATCCGTTCGATCCACATACCCGTCGATATTGTATTTGTAGTAGGTTAGCTGTGGAGCCAGGGTCCAGTTGTTCCACTTGAATATGGGGTGAACAGAGAAAGCGTAATGCTCGCCATCGTCTTGCTCGCCATTACTTTTTAAAAAACCGAACTGGGCTGAAACGCCTAAATCAGCTTTTACTTCACCGAATTCGGCTGCGTAGATGGCTCGGGCGTTGAACTGATTGCGTTCTTCGTAGCCATCGCCGGTTTCGTCCACCACATCGTAGGAATAACGGACACTGTCGGTGGAAAAATTCTCTCCGTACCAGGATCCTTCATCCGAGTAGTAGTAGGCCAGGTCAAAGGTCCAATCGCCCCTGGTCTCGGTGTATTTGATGCCGAGATCCATATCGTCTGAGAGGCCTACGTAGTAATGCTGATCAAAGAACCAGCTTTGGGAAATGCCATAAGGGCCCGGACCAAAGGGCACCCGGTTGACGCCGACCTGGAGCTGGCCGGCATTGTCAAAATCGTAACCCAACCAGCCGGTGTGCAGGAAATGATAACTGTCTGAATTGCTGCCGGAATAGCCGGGGTAAAACCGGTATTCAAGTTTCCCGAGCCAGGGGCCGCGTTTATAGTCCATATTAATGCGGAAGGTATCGAGACTGATGGTGCCATCGTCGCCGCGGTTGGCATTCTTGGCGCCGCTGTCAGTGTAATCACCTCCGTAATAATTGGCGCGCACGGCACCGCCTATTTTAAGACCCTCCAGTAACGGAATCAGGTCGCCCGGCGTGATTTTTGCAGGCCCGAGGTCGGCGGCATTGGCAATCTGAGCTTCCAAAGAACTGACTTTTTCGGAGGCGGGTGTTGCCATGGCGGCACTTTCTACGGCTTTTAGCTTTTGCTCGCTCGCCTTCAGTGCCGCTTTGGTCGCCTTAAGCTCTTTACCCATGGCCTCCAATCGTTGCATGAGTTCTTCGCGAGTCGGCTCAGTAGAAGTTTGTGCGTGCAGATTGCCGGCTAGAAATATTCCCAGCCAGAAGAGTGCGAACGCCTTGACGGCGGGTAATTCCTTTTTTTCGTTTTTTTTCATGTGCGAGTTTCGTTCGGGGGCAGTGTAAATTATAAGTAGCGATGTCGCTGGCGTTTCGAATCGTGAGTCTGCCTACGTGCAAGCAACTGGGAAAGCCGTGAATGCTTTACCAGCAGGGTGCGGAGGCGGGTCCGGCCCGCACGCGCAATATCATCCGCGAATGCTGCGCGGTGCGAAATCTGGCTGAACGCTGGTATAGGCTCGGCAATGATACTTTCTACGGTGAGTAATCTCGTGGAGGGTTACAATGTATCTATTCGACGTCCCCGTCTTTTCAACCCGATTTTCGTAATCGTAATTGATGACACACACTCACGCGCATACGGAAGATGCGTTACCCCTTGGTTTGACCTGTGCCGAGTTGGCCGCTTAGTTAGCATTTTCTAATGGCACTTTTAATTTTCTACGTCGGCATCGCGCTGGGTTTTTCCTTCTTATGTTCATTGCTGGAAGCATCCCTGCTCACAATAACCAATACCCAACTGCAGGCGGCCAAATCCCGGGGGAAGCGATGGTCCGGCCGATTGCAGAAGCTGAAAGAAGATATTGATAAGCCTCTGGCTGCGATTCTAACGCTCAACACCATAGCGCATACGATGGGTGCTACCGGCGCGGGTGCCCAGTATGCCAAGGTCTATGGCGACGCCACCGGTGGCATCTTTGCCGGAGCGCTGACTCTTGCCGTTTTGGTTCTGACGGAAATCATTCCCAAGACGCTTGGTGCTCGTTATGCCGTCTTCTTTGCGCCTTTTACAGCATCGGTCCTGCCTTTCCTGCAGACAATACTTCGTCCAATTGTCGCGGTTTGTCAGCTCATTACCCGTCTCATCACATTTGGCCGTTCCGCAGAAGCGCCCAAGCACCGCGAAGAGTTGCTCGCCGTTGCCCGCCTGGGGGAGGTTGAGGGCACGATCAAGGCGGACGAGAGCCGCATCGTTCGCAATATGCTGGAACTGCATCGCATCAATGCGGCAAGTATTATGACGCCACGCACGGTTGTCCACATGTTGCCCGAAGCAACGACTTTAGCCGAGTTTGTCGAAAGCACCGGCAAAACAAAGTTTTCACGTATACCTGTCTTCGCGGAGAATAGTGAAGTGGTTACCGGCTTCGTCCTTCGTTCCGATGCCCTGCAGGCATGCCTGCAGGATCCGGGGCAGACTCTGTCAACGCTCAGGCGCGACATCGCCTTCGTGCCCAATCTCATGAAAGTTGATGATTTGATTCAGCAGTTGCTGAACCAGAAATTGCATATCGCCATGGTGCAGGACGAGTTCGGTTCTACGGTCGGTTTGGTCACTTTGGAAGATGCGCTGGAGACGCTCATGGGTGTCGAAATCATGGATGAGCATGACCGGGTGACCGATTTGCAGGCTCATGCGCGGGATATCTGGCGCAAACGTGCCCGCGAGATGGGCATTGAAATTGGAGCGGAATAGGGTGCAGGAGCCTAGTCTCAGGATACTTTTTCAGGCAGTATGATCGGTTTCCGGTTCGCTTTCTGTCTAACCCAGGCAACACTATCCTGAATGCGCCTGTAGCCCAGGAGGCGCATTTCCAGGTTTCGCTTGCCCGGGAAGTTGACCAGGCTGATCCCTAGAAACAGGCAAAGCAGGCCCTGCCCGGGTAAAAATAGCATAAGAAATCCGGCAATGATGAGAAAGCAGCCCAAAGCGTTTTTTAGAATACGCAGGACCATGCGCAGAGGATTGAGTGTGGTAATTCCCGGTTCCGTACGAACAAAGTAATCGTGCGGTAAATAAATGATGATCAGCGGAAAAATAATCAGTGAAAGCAAAAAGAGAAAAACGCTGAGTAGGCCCAGTGCTGTGAAGATCTCTTCGTTTGCTTTTAACCAATCCATCAATAGCCGCGTCGATTTAAACCGGTGAAAACTTAAAGCGACAACCGGAAAAGTTGTCAGGACAAAAAACTTGTCTAAGCACAGCTGGCATTTTTCATGTGTGAATGACTCTCGCTCCCAGTCTGTTTTTAAAGTGTTTTTGTGCACTTATATTTGTGCCTTTTTCGTCGGTTTCCTCTGGAGCAAACGGGACAGAAACAGCGGAGGAACGCGTCGCCCGGTTGAAACGCGAGCTCATGGAGGCAGAGGCAGCTGCGGAGGCCAAGAGCAGTCCCTCTGGAAAAAGTCCCTCCGGCGGAGAAATTCCTGTCGGTGCGCTGGTTATTGTTGAAGCTAAGGAGGGGGGAGGCGGTAGTGGTTTTATCGCGGAAATGAAAGGGCGGAAGTTCTTTGTTACGAATATACATGTCTTGGCCGCAGCCCGGGGTGCGATGCTCTGGACAGTTGATGGCCAGGAGCTTCAATTGCCGGACATCGCTTTTTTAAGCAAGAAACGTGATTTGGCGATCGTTCCCTTAAACTGGACGGGGAACGCACTGATGATCTCAAATTCCCTTGCCTTTGATGATGTTTCGATCGGTGACAGGATTACGGTCATGGGTAATTCAGATGGCGCTGGTGTGGCCACAAAATTAAGAGGTGACGTTGACGGGATCGGGCCGGAAGAAATCGAGATATCCGCTAAATTTGTTCCCGGAAACAGCGGGAGTCCCATTGTTCACGACAAGCTCGGTAAAGTCATTGGCATCGTCTCTTATATGAAGGATTTGAGCCAGAAGGATAAATGGACGGAGGATTCCGAGTTGTCGGATATACGGCGTTTTGGTTTTCGTCTGGATGGTGAAATTGAGTGGCACCGTATCTCACTCGAGGATCTTTATGAGCAGGGTGAACTCTTTGCGAACTTTGAAGAGCGAACTTACCTGCTGGCACGCACAATTTACATGCTCAAGAATAAGCGCACCATTATGACAGGTTATGCCAGCCACGATTCCCTGGGATACTTGTTCGAACCGTTCGGGGAAAATTTCAGCTGGCGGCGTGGCTTGGCGTCGGCGAACAATATTCGCAAGTTGGATGATTTTGTAGACGGACTTGAGCGTGAGTTGATCTCCGACCGGAGCAGCACGAAAAAAGCGCTGAAAGTGAATTATTTTAAAGAGAGGTTCGAACAAGTGGATTCTCTTCGGGACTACTCCCAGGGAGAGTTGAAACAAGTCAGCTTCTAGCGGACTGACATTCTGGCATTAAGGTAGCACGTGAACAGGCGTGCCGACTTCAGTGGCATGGAGCAGGGTTTCCGCATTCCAGTTTGCGAGTCGGAAACATCCGCTCGATTCCGTACGCCCGACTTTCTCCGGCGAAGGAGTTCCGTGTATGCCATAGCTGGGACGGTTCAGCCCGAGCCAGACCGTGCCGACCGGATTGTTCGGTCCGGGTTGTATGATGAACTTTTTGCTGATTCCCTCGCGCGCAGCTGTCGTACCGAGGATTTCCGGATTGAATGTGTAATTGGGATTCGCAACACGAACTTTTACTATAAGTTCACCAACAGGACGTTTGGCCACATCGCGGGCGATGCTGACGGGGCAGTGGAAGATTATATTCCCGGAGGCATCAAAGGCCTGGAGCTGTCGTTTCCCGAGCCCGATGCGGATACGGCTGATTGTATCGTCAATTCGGTAAGGCGGCACGAGAGGGGCCAGCACCCTGTCGCCTGCCCGCAGGGCAGACCAGTCGAGCTCCGGGTTGATTGCACGGATGTAGTCGGGGGCTGCACTGGTTTTCTCCGCGACCATTTCGAGGATCGAGTGATAACCGTAGTGACTCAATTGGCCCCGCTCGCGCCAACTGGAGGGTTCTGGCGTCAGTCTCGATAATGCTTCTTCGGAGAGTTCGATGTAAGCATGCGTCGGCTCTTCAATCCGCAGCCATGTGGCGAGGTCGTCGTTGATCTCTCCGGTAGCATCCAGTTCCCGGCTTTTTTGAAATGCGGCCAAGGCCTGCTTCGTTTGGGTTCCCGGCGTTCCGTCGATTGAGCCGGGAGAAAACCCTAAACGGGTCAGAGCAATTTGCAGCTCTACCGTATTTTCAACGGGACGTCCCGGTGGCGGAATATTCTCTTTCCATGAAAAGTCGTCCGGCCCGAGTAAAAAATAGACCGATGCGAGAAGTATCCCGACAAGACTCAACTGCAGAATCAATCGAGCGGTTGTTTTCAGATTTCCGGATTTCGCCTTTCTCGTCTTCAAGGTTATGAATGTGATTTACTGAACATTCCCTGGTCGAGCAATTTGAAATTTTTTATGCCCTTGTATCCAATCGCCGGGTCTTGCCAGGCTTGGCTCAGAGCTTTGTCGATCGTTTACCCCCCACAAATAAGTAAGAACGTCAGCACGCCAATGATAACCTTTAGGTAATCTTCGTTTGCTTTGTTGATCGGTTTATGTTGCCCGGTGTGGCTATGTGAGCACGGACCAGAGGATACCTGCCGCAATGGCCGAGCCGATCACGCCGGAGACATTAGGAGCCATGGCATGCATGAGGAGGAAGTTGTTCGGGTCGGACTCGCGGCCGATCATTTGCACGACCCGTGCAGAATCCGGCACGGCGGAGACACCGGCGGCCCCGACCAATGGATTGATTTTTTCCTTGAGAAATAAATTCATGAATTTTGCGAAAAGCACCCCGCCTATGGTTGCCATGCAAAAGGAGAGGGCGCCGAGTATGAAAATGAGTAGAGAATCTCCAGAGAGAAAGCCCTTGTTTACCAGTTCGCCATCCACCTCGATCATGCGGACGGCCTGGGTACTGGCCCCGACTGAGAAGCCGAGTAGGATCGTTACAATGTCGATCATGGCGTTACGGGCCGAGTTCGCGAGACGATCGGTCACGCCGGATTCCTTGAGCAGATTACCGAAGAAGAGCATGCCGAGCAGGGCCATGGATCCCGGAGCGATCAATACACAGATGAGAAAGGCGGCCACCGGGAAAATAATGCGCACCCGTTGTGACACCTCCTTTGGAGGCTTCATATGGATTTTACGCTCCATTTCGCTCGTCAGCATTTTCATGATCGGAGGCTGGATGACCGGCACCAGTGCCATGTAGGAATAGGCCGCAATCGCAATGGCACCGAGCAAATGAGGGGCAAGTTTGGCGGAGAGAAAAATCGCGGTGGGGCCGTCCGCACCTCCGATAATTCCGATCGCACCGGCTTCTTGTGCGTTAAAGCCGAGCGTTAAGGCACCGAGAAAAGTGAGAAAGATGCCCACTTGGGCAGCAGCTCCGAGTAGGACCAGCTTCGGGTTGGAAAGCATGGTGGAAAAATCGGTCATCGCACCGATTCCGAGAAAAATGAGAGGAGGGAACAGGCCTTCCTTCACCCCAAAATAGATGTAGCTTAAAACGCTGCCGCTATCATAAACGCCGAGCGGCATCCCGCTCATGTGGGGAATATTACCGACGAGTATGCCGAAGCCGATCGGTAGCAGAAGCAAAGGCTCATACTCTTTTGTGATCGCCAGGGTGATGAAGATCAGGCCAATCACGATCATGACCGCGTAGCCCCAAGTCAGACCTGAGAGTCCGGTCGATTCGAAGAACTGGAAAAGCTGGCTCATTCCAATTCCACCAACACTTGTCCCTGGCTGACAGGATCTCCGGCTTTTACATGGAGTTTTGCGATATTACCGGCACGCGGCGCGGTAATGCGGTTCTCCATTTTCATGGCTTCCATTTTTAAAAGATCCTGTCCTGCGGTCACGGTTTCACCGACCTTGACATAGATTTCCAGGATGCCCCCCGGAATGGGGGCGGAGACAGAATCGGCGGAAACGCTCCCACTCATGGCCGGAGTGCTCGGGGGGTGGGCGACCGGTTTTGAGGCACCGCTTTGCGACGAGGTCGAGGGGTGTCGTTCGTGGCTCTTCATCTGGCGGATACTGTGTATCTCGACCGAGTATTGTTTGCCGTCGATTTCAACTTCGGCCCTATCGCCGGAAAGTGATTTAAGGCTGAGGACAAAATCCTGACCGTCGACGTTAAGGTGATATTCTTTCATCGTGGACCTCCCCGTATCGGCGTGTGGCTGGAAAGCGAGCGCATCTGTCCGGCTTGTCGCCAGATGGATTCCGTCCCTGAACGACGTATGGTAATGCGTTGGATCGTGCTTCCGTCCTCGGGGCGCATGGCATCTTCCAGGACCATAGCAATGGCCGCAACGATGGCTTTCTCCCTCCGTTCCATATCATCGTGCGCGTCCTTGCTTTTGCTGGCGTCAGGCTTGCGCCTCCGTGAGGCATCCAAAAGGTGTAAGGCCTTCGGTAGAACAATGATCATGCAACTAACCGCGAGCAGCCCCAAAAAGACAATCGCCATGCCGATGAGCGAGATGGTTAGTCCGTCATTATCCGGAATATTTCCCGGATCGAAGTTGAATTTCATTATACTCTATGGGCTTACAGTGGCATGTTGGCGTGCTTGCGCACCGGTTCGCTGACTTGTTTGTTCTCCAGCATGATGAGTGCTTTGATAATACGGAACCGTGTATTTCTCGGGCGTATGATATCGTCGACGTAACCACGACGGGCAGCGACATAGGGGTTGGTGAAGTTCCCGGCATACTCGCGCTTGTGCCGTTCAAGCTTTTCGTTGGCCTCCTCGGGCGATTGGGCTTCGCGAAGTTCTCTGGCGTAGAGGATTTCCGCTGCGCCACCGGCTCCCATCACGGCAATCTCGGCGCTGGGCCAGGCGTAGTTGATATCGCCGCCGAGGTGCTTGGAATTCATGACGCAGTAGGCGCCTCCGTAAGCTTTGCGCGTGATGATAGTGATTTTGGGCACGGTGGCTTCGGCAAAGGCGAAGAGTAGTTTGGCCCCGTTGCGAATGATACCTCCGTATTCCTGAGCGGTGCCGGGCAGGAAGCCGGGCACATCCTCGAAAACGACCAGCGGGATATTAAAGGCATCGCAGAAACGAACGAAACGGGCACCCTTGATTGAGGCGTCATTATCCAGGGTGCCTGCGAGATGTGCCGGGTTGTTGGCGACGACGCCGGCCGAATGCCCGCCATAGCGACTAAAGCCGACGACGAGATTGGGTGCGTAGCCGGACTGGATTTCAAAAAATATCCCGTCGTCGACCGTTTCCCGAATCACATCTTTGATGTCGTAAGCTTCGTTTGCGTTGTCGGGAATGATATGGTCCAGGGCCACGGACATGCGCTCAAACGGGTCTTCCGTCGCTTTGATCTCCGGAGGCAGCATGTTGTTTTGGGGTAAAAAGCTCATCAATTCGCGGATGCCGCTGAGCGCTGCTTCTTCGGATTCATAGGCCAGGTGAGCAACCCCGCTCCGCGTGGCGTGGATTTGTGCGCCACCCAGAGAGTCGATATCGACTTCCTCATGGGTAACGGCCTTGACCACTTTCGGCCCAGTCAGGAACATGTAGCTGGTATTTTCCACCATGATAACAAAGTCCGTCAAAGCTGGGGAATAGACCGCACCGCCCGCACATGGCCCCATGATGCAGGAGATTTGCGGGATGACCCCGGAAACATCGACATTACGCTGGAAGATTTCGGTATATCCGGCGAGGCTCTCAATCCCTTCCTGGATGCGTGCGCCGCCCGAGTCATTGAGTCCGATGATCGGGGCGCCGTTGCGGAGCGCCATGTCCATTACCTTGCAGATCTTTTCGGCAAAGGTCTCCGAAAGTGACCCTCCGAGTACGGTAAAGTCTTGAGAGAAGACAAAGACCAGACGTCCGTCGATCGTGCCATAGCCGGTTACCACACCGTCCCCGGGGTAGACCTTTTCCTGCATGCCGAAGTCGGTGCAGCGGTGGGTCTTGAACATGTCGAATTCCTCGAAACTGTCTGCATCCAGAAGATACTCGAGGCGTTCGCGAGCAGTCATGCGATTGGCCGCATGCTGCTTGTCGATACGCGCCTGCCCACCGCCCAGTCGGGCCTGCTCGCGCAGTTTCGCCAACTCGCGGTTTCGGTCCAAACGCATCGCATTGGAATCCGGGTCGCTCATGGGGGGAATCGATTAACTTTGGTAATAGACCTGGTAGAGTGTTTCCTCCCCGAGGCAGGCATCCACTCGTGACTGGATTGCAGCGCGCTGGGGGCTCTGTAGCCACTGGTTCCAGTGTTCCAGTGAATCCCAGGTGCTGATAACAAGATGCTCCTTGGGGTCATCCACGCGGATCAGGGTTTCACCCGAAATGTATCCGGGCTGTTTCAAGGCACAGCTCCTTAGCTCAATCAGCAGGGGCGTGGCTTTTTCAGTAATTTCTACCGGCACTTGGCGGAGTATGATCGCTTTGACTGACATAGTGCTCCATGGTTTGGGGTTAGACGGCAATGACTCTCTGACGTCAAAATCATAACCAACTTTCGGCTAATGATTCAAAGCAAAAACGCTCTGATGCGGATAAAATCCAGGCATCTTCAAGTCGGTATTAGTAGGAATTATACGAAACTACCGAAGAAGCACTTGATTTCGGATTAAGCCTTCAGCGTGCGTCGTGGTAAAACGACGATTCGCTCATTACCCCTCATTTACGTGACGGTGTGTCCATCACTTACCGCAATCGATGCTTTGACCTTGTACAGTCGTGAAGTAATCGGGCCAGGTCTGCCGTGAGCTTGATGATCAGATCGTCGTGGACGGGCTTCCGTTTTGCTGCATCTGAAAATAAATATCGTTTTGTACAATGGCCACACTTGGTGGTTGAGTCTGGCCAGCATTCTCTAATCTCTCCAGTTCAATCCTTCATGCAAGAGTGAGAGAATTTTATGTCCGTTTTCCGTAGCGAGGACCATGTCCTCAACTCGGACGCCCCCAAGGGTCGAGGAGTAAAGCCCGGGCTCGACCGTGAAAATCTCATTTTCCAGTATCTCACCGGCGCCGTCGTCCAATAAAATCGGCTCGTGCACTTCGAGGCCGATGCCGTGCCCGGTGCCATGGCGCATGGTCGGCACAGTTACATCATGCCGGGTTTCTCCACGTGCCATGGAGTAACCACGGGCTTTGATGACCTCCGTGGTCGCAAGGTGTACGGCCTCACCGGTGGTACCTGCTTTGAGCGCAGCGCATCCGGCGACTTTGGCTTCGCAGACCGTTGCATGCATTTGAACGAGTTCGTCGGAGGGTGTCCCGTTCACTACGGTTCGGGTCATGTCTCCGTTGTAGCGGGTGGCATTATCCATGGGGAAAATGTCGACGATCACAGGCAGGTCGGCTTTGAGCGGTCCGGCCCCGAAGTGGTGGCAGTCAGCCACGCTGGGGATGGTAACGACCATGGAGTCATGTGCATTGGAAAAGTTGCGCTCGACCAGAAAGGCCGTGATCATCGAACGCAACCGCTCGGAAGTGAGTAGGGAGCCTTCGTGTTGCAGGAGCCCGTTACGGTCTGGCTTGGCATGGGCAATCGTCCGGCAGGCGAAGGTCACGGCTTCCCCGGTCACTGCTTGCGCGTGGCGCAGGTGCTCAATCTCTTCCTCGCCTTTGCTGCGTCGGTTGGCCACTCCCAGTTCGGGAGAATACTCGATCGCGATGCCGGCTTCCCCTATAAAATGGGCGTAGAGATAAGGCAGGCTGCGATCCACTGTAATGACTGTTTCGCCGGCTTGTTTTAAACATTCAGCGGTTGCCTGTGCCAGCGCGGTATCACGGTCGCCTGAAAGGCCGTCGGTTGGTGCAAAGTCGGCCGCACAGCAGACCCGGTCGGTACGGACAGTCGAACGGGCACGGTCCATTTCGATGTCACGAACGATATAAACCGAGTTTCCGTCTGAAAAGTCGATGATCACCGAGGCATCCGGGGCGAGAAAACGAATGCGGTGGAAGAGGGTGGCATTGCTGGAGGAATGTCCGGCAAGGACTGAGGTTTGAATTGAATCCATAAAAAAATATGACCTCAAAAGTCGGATAGGAGCGGAGGAAAATCAATCCACATTAAACCAAAGGATCTTCAGCCTTTATCATTTTCCGAGGGGCCCTGCTTCGATAAGGAAGCGGTTTTTTACTGTAGCAGCGGCTCGTAAGGCCCATGATTTACCTCAGCCCAACAATGGTTAAGATAAATGGAAGCTTTTATTCGATAGACGACAGTCGCTGACGCCTGGTAATTATTTTCAGGCAGAAAACGGTGATCCCGCACTCCAAACCGAAAAGAAGGTAGCCGAGGTAGCCGCTGATGGGCATTTCAAAGAGATAAAAAGCTTCGAAAAAGGGAATTTGGTATTCCCACTTGGGCATAGCGTAGAAATTCCAGAGCTCCCAGAAGAAGCCGCAGAGCAGGGCCGCGAGCGCCCAGAAACAAAATTCGCGCCAGTCACCATGACTGATTTCAGGCCAGGGCAAGCGGTGGTCGGTCATCAGTTCAAGACAGATCCAGATACCCAGTGGGCCGACCCAGAGAAAAGGAAAGAAGAGTTCGGGAGCGAAGCCGATAGCAGTAAGGGAAAAAGCAAAGAAAGCCAGTCCTATGGAGCCGGATAAGTATGGGGCCCGCATTTTCAGTTCTGGCCCGGCGAGAAAACGGCTTTGAAGGCGTGGAAAGCTGCCAAGCCACAGACGCACGCTGTAAACCGCTGGTAGTACGGTGGCAAAGCAAAGGCTGGCATGAACCAGATACTCAGTGCTGCCGATATCGCCGGCATCTAGATAGATCCAGTTGTCGACAAAACGGTTGAGATATTCAAACAGCCACCAGAACGCAGCACTCGCGGGAAACAGGGCGAGAAAGAATCCGGTTTCGCGGGCCAGGGGGCAGCGACCGGTCCGTTGGTGGAGCAGGGCGTTGATCGTAATGATAAAACCCATCCACAGTGGCGGGAAGCTGTAGCGCCGAAGCCATTCGACGGAGGTCGGCATCCACGCTAATATCCAGAATAACGCCACCAGTGTGACGCCGATCCAGCCCCAGCGTGGGAACGCCCGTCCGGCTTTGGGTTGATTGACATCATGCGCCGGCTTGGCCCGAACGAGCCATACACCCAGAAGACCAAAAAACAGCAGCCAGATACCAATAAATGCGGCCCATTGGAAATCCGGGTAGTTACGCTTTTGGCCCTCCGGGGGAATTTCGAGGTAAGACATGACGGAGTCACCCGCCAGTAATGCGCCTACGAGTGGCAGAAGGAGCGTGAGTCCCAGTGTCATCGCGGCGCGCATGAGCATTTGACTTTTCATCTTGGCGGACAGCAAATCCCACACTGGATCATACCACTGCTTGAATCAATTCAACTGTGCTTGCCGAAGACTCCTTCAAGGCGTATCTATTATCAATCTCTTCAACAAAACACTGCTTTAATTTTTCCCATGCCCCAAAAAAGAACCGCTACGTCCTCTGATTTATTCTCACGCCGCTCCCTTCTCAAGCAAGGTTTGGCCTTGGGGGCTTTCGGTGCCATGAGTCCCTTGCCAACCTATGCCAAGGAAAGCCCGTCGCCGATTAAGCTGCAAAAAGGTGACGTTATTCTTTTTCAGGGCGACTCCATCACGGATGCGGGAAGAAAAAAAGAAGTCGGGCATGCCAATCATACTGGTGCACTCGGCAAGAGTTACGCGGCCATGCTCGCGGGACAACTTCATGCAGCTTATCCTGGATTGGACCTGCAGATTTATAATCGCGGCATAAGCGGCAACAAGATCCCCGACCTGGCCGCGCGCTGGCATAATGACGCCATCGATCTTAAGCCGAAGGTCCTCAGCATTCTCGTGGGCATCAATGACCTCTGGCATACGGTTGCCTTCGGTTCGAAATACAAAGGAACGGTGGAGGATTATGAAACCGGCTACAGGGAACTAATCGAACGCTCCCAAAAAGAGATTCCCGGGGTAAGGATTGTCATCTGTGAACCTTTTGAACTGCGCAATTGGAAAGAGTTCGACCCCTATCGGGAAGCGGCCAAAAGGGTGGCAGAGGAAAAGCACCTGACTTTTGTGCCTTTTCACTCCGAATTTCAGAAGGTGGCGGAAAACCCGAATTCCAAGTTTTGGGCCTGGGATGGGATTCACCCGACAATTCCGGGGCATGCCCTGATGTGTGAGGTCTGGAGAGAAGTCGTCGGGATTTAGATCTATTCGTACGGTTTATTTTTGGCTCTCGAAGAAGTAGGGCGCATTGGTTTAGAAATATGCCACCACCGCAAATTCAGCTCGAATCGTCTATTCCTGAAATCGCTCCCAGAACAGACGGGCCGGAACTTTTAGTCGAGCATGAGGGGCGGATGAAGCGACTCGGTAGCGATGGTCGCGAAATTCATGATTTCGGGCAAGTGGGTCCGGTGGCATGTCCGGTTGCGTATGATCCGGTCAGTAGAAAAGCCTATCGTTACGTCTGCGCCTCCGGTTTTTCCTCGATGAAAGACTTCAGTCAGATTCGTGCTTTCTCAATGCAGTCAGGAGAAGTATCCGTGGTTCAGGAATTGCCGCTGAATCAATGGGTTCTCTGGTTTCTCGAGTGGGTAAAATCAGCCGACGGGAAAAATGGCCAGTTATTGGGGATATGGGCAACCGATCGACCGATCGACGGACAGGTGTGTATTGAGCATCGGCTTTTCGTGATCGATCCGGATGACCCGAATCCTAAGTTTCGTCCCCTATGTCGGGATGCCTACAAACCACTGGCATTTTGTCGCCGACGTCGAACCATGGCCTTTTCCGGGGCCGAGGGTGCTTATCTTGTCGGTTTGCGGGGGGAACGGATCGCCAGCCTGGGCGCGGATCAATTGGATACCGCCCATGGCGGATCCTTCGATCCTTCGGGTCGGCCGCAAGTTGCTCTGGGCGGTAATGGCATTCACCTGTGGAATTTCGAGACGAACAGTTGCTCCCGGTTCACCCGTCACGGACGCCACCCGGTCTGGTCGTCGGACGGTCAGTCTCTCTGGTATGCGGGAAGTAGCGCGGCACTTATGCGCTATGACTTCGAGACAGGACGTGATGAAACGGTTATCGCTATACAGCCGGACCGCTTCCCCGATTTTTGGAAGAGTCGGGCACCTGCGATCAGTCGCTGTGGGCGCTTCCTTGCCGCTATGCTTTCAACGAAACGATTGAAAGGCGTCACCCAGCGTGCCGGTGGGATTGAAACAAGGGAACGTATCTTTTCTGCAGACAACTGCTTATGTATTCTTGATCTACAAAGAGCTGGATTTTGGCGGATAGAGGGATCTTACTATTCTGCATTCCGGTGGATTTAAATGTGGTTGGGGACTTCCCGCAAGCCAGTCTGCGTTATCTATAATTTGAGCACTTGATCGTGATCATTTCATAAAACTATACTGATCTGATGATGCGTCTTCGATCGTTTGCAAAGGCTGGGCCAGGTACATGTCATGCGCTCATACGGGGCGTGCTCTGGTTAGCCATACTCGGCTTCAGTATGAACACCGACTTATTGGCGGAGGAAATGCAAAAGGTTGACGCTCCTTCTTTCTATGGAGAAATTCTTGAGTTGGAAGTGGCAACGGACTCATTGGCTTTGGTCGTCGATGTCTCATCGAGCATGCGTCCGTTTCTTCCGACAATACGCAGCGAGCTTCGGGAGCAAACTCCGAGAAACCCGACGCTCCATGTCAATGGATGTGGAGTCGAAAAGCCTGATCCGCGACCACAAATTGTTGATGGGGTTGCCCCGGAAACCATTACCGCAATCGATACCCTCGCTACAGTCACCACGGCTAAGGCCATACTTTGGATTACCGATATGGCAGACCCTCCCAATGTGGCTGGAGTGGAGAGTCTAAAAGAAGTGCTTCGCAGGTACGGTCTCCAGTTGTATCTGATCTGCGTGACGAATGGACCACCGCCTTCGATTGAAAAATTACTGGTGGACATGGAAGGGCACTGGGTGGTACTCGAACCAAAGAACTTGCGCTAAAAGATATGGATACTGCAATCCGCAAGTTCGGCGTTGTTGAAGTCCGGGGCTCATCCGGCTAACGCTTGCATTTAAACAGTTATTGGGCATTAGTTAGGGACTCCAATTCTGATGTCCGATGCCTTACCGCAATACCGTCCTGACAAGCCGGTTTTTAGTTATCATTTTTTGATACCGAACATTATTAGCATCAAGTTAGCTGCCTTTGCTTGTTTTCTAACATTCTTTTTTTTCGCCGGGGTAAACGGGAAGATCATTCGTGTCGGTGCCTATCAAAACCCGCCGAAGATTTTCATCAGTCCAGAAGGGAATGTGGAAGGCTTCTTCCCGGATCTGGTGAGGGCAATCGCAGCCGAAGAGGGTTGGGAGGTCGATTGGGTGCGCGCCGAGTGGCCGGATTTGCTCTCGATGATTGAACGCGGAGAAATCGACTTGCTAGTCGATGTGGCGCGCAATCCAGAACGTGCGAAACTTATGGCATTTAGCGACCAGGTGGCCTTGTCCAACTGGACGACGTTCTATTCGCGGAAGGGTGAACCGGCGGTGGTGTCATTCGGTGATCTCGAAGGCGTTCGTCTTGGAGTGTTACGTGGGTCGGTCCAAGTGCCCGAGCTGGAGAGGCAGGCGCGCAATGATGGTGTTCAATTTGAGCTGGTGCCATTTAGTAACTACCGAGAATTGTTTCTTTATTTGCAGGAGGGATTGATTGACGTGGGCACCGTCAACTACACCGCAGGGCGTTGGTATGCGCGGAAATTTCCTGGTGTCCGTGAAAACTCAATTGTTTTCCAGCCGGTAGGTTTACACTTTGCCGCTAGCCGGGATGCGGCGTCAAAATTGTTGCCGGTAATCGACATGAATTTGGCTCGCATGAAGGCCGATCCCGGATCGGCTCATCATCAAGCGATTGTTCGTTGGTTAAGCCCTCCCAATAATACCCTCACACTGTTTTGGGTACGCGTCGGTCCCTGGCTTTTGGGAGGCGTACTCATCGCGTTGTCCCTGATATGGATTTTTCGTCAATTGTTGCGCCAACGAACTGCGGAATTGAGTGCTCATGTTGAAGAGCTGGAAATTGCCAGAAAACAGGCAGAGGCTGCGAACCGTGCCAAAACTGAATTCCTTGCGGTCATGAATCACGAATTACGCACGCCGCTGAATTCAATTATCGGGCCGACCGAATTACTTCTTGAAGCGACATCCGACCCGGAAAAAAGAGAACTCCTCGATATGGTCCATCATTCCGGAAAACATCTGCACGGGCTAATTCGGAATATTCTGGAACTATCAAGTATCGAGGCTGGCCGGGTTCCGGTCGTCAAAGAGTGGTTCGCGCCGAAATCTCTCGTCGACCGGATTGTTAGGTCTCATCGAGTGCAGGCGGAACGAAAGGGGCTCTTCCTCGACTGTGACGATGCGGCCTTTGCCGATATCTGTGTTGAGTCGGACCCAAAGTTAATCACTCAAGTTTTACTGAATTTACTGCAGAATGCATTGAAGTTTAGTGCTTCCGGAGGAGTGACAATACGATGTTCGCTAAAGTCGGACGCTGAGGACGATAAACCGCAGTCGCTCGCTATTGAGGTAGTGGATACCGGGCCGGGAGTTCCTCTTGCCTATCGGGAGAAGATTTTTGAGCGTTTTCAGCAAGCGGACATGTCGACTTGCCGCCAGCATGAAGGTACCGGACTTGGGCTTACCATAAGTCGTGATATCGCGGCATTATTGGGAGGTACCCTGGAATTATCTGAATCGTCTCCCTCCGGTAGTATATTTTGCTTAAGTATTCCCGCTCGTGTGGAACGCTCAAAAGAGCCCGCGCAAACATATGAGATACCCAGTCTGCAGGATTTCGGTAATGATAGCGCAACTGGTTTCTCGATTCTGATTGTGGAGGATGATCCAGACAATGCCAAGGTGCTTGAAGCCTATTTAGACAAGCTGGGGCATAAGCATGAACTGGCCACAAGTGGCGAGAAGGCTTTGGTGGCAATGAAACGACGTTCTTTTGATATCGTACTCATGGATGTTCGTTTGCCTGGAATGAGTGGTATTGAGGTGACCCAACATATCCGAAGTCATCCCGAACTCGATCAGCCAATTATTATGGGCCTGACGGCGGACGCAATTGATTCTCAAAGAGACGCCTGTCTGGGGGCTGGGATGAATGCATTTCTGACCAAGCCACTGACAATTGGAGGTTTGAATCAAGCCTTACGAGCCAGCCTGCCAGGCGTTCGGTAGTTTGGGACGTACAAGATACTTCGCGGTCCTGCTTCGTCGATGCCATGGCATCCTCCAATTTCCGAATTCCCGCTTCAATTTTTGACCGGAAGCTTTTCTGGGCGATGTTGTCCATGCACCAGGTGACTAGCCTACGGCCCGGTTCAAGTGTGGAAAAAATCTTCAATCTAAGGCGATGTTTCTGCCGGTCGGGTATCAGTTAACTTTTTGCTGCGATTGATGAAAAGCTGTCTGTATAAGCGACTTTTCGAGACTACCGGATGTGACGACTTCCTGACTGGGAATCGAAAAGTAGAATCGGGAGCCTCGACCGAAATGGCTGGAAAAACCGATTTCACCGCCCAGTAAATCGACCAGTCTTTTGACAATGGAAAGTCCCAGCCCCATGCCCTCATGCGCGCTCGAGTAAGATGAATCGACACGACTGAAGGCATCGAAGAGACTTTCTTTCTTATCATCCGGTATCCCGAGCCCGGTGTCTTCAACCGCAAAATAAAACCAGCACTTTTCGTGGTCGTATTTACTGCCCAGGTAAAGCTGTATTTTGCCTCGCTCCGTATATTTCGCAGCATTTGTCAGCAGGTTGCTCAAAATTTGCTGAAGCATTCCCAAATCCGTCTTGATAATGTGCCCCGCATCCACTGGGCCATAACCATCTTTCGTGTAGGGCAGCAATTTGAGTTGATTCCCGGTGTTGAGCTGGTCGATTTCTCGGAGCAGTTGCTGGCAGATGAGGATTGGCGCAAAACTTCTGTGATCGGCCGAGATGGACCCTCGTTCCAGTCTGGTAAACTCGAGCAGTTTGTCGATTAGGTTCAACTGCCGCTCCGCACCGGATTGGATTGCCTGAACATATTCCCTTTGCTCCTCGCTGAGATCACCTTGCTCCAGCAGCGAGGTGAATCCGAGTATGGGATTCAGTGGCGTTCGTAAATCATGGCTGACCATTCCCAGGAAATCTGTTTTCGCCCGATCCGCGGCTTCAGCTTCTTCTTTTGCTGTACGCAAGTTTGCCTCACGTTCCATCTGCGGGGACGCATCAATAAAAACGCCCCGTGAAATTAGTTGTCCGGCTTCATCCGTCGCGCTCAATGCGACAATATGCTGAATCCAGGCAATCGATCCGTCGGCACAATATATGCGGTAGTACAACTCGTGCTCGACCCTTTGTTCGGTCTGCTCCGTGCAAAATTTCATGACCGCTTCCCGGTCTTCAGGATGAATGATCGACCGCCAGAAACCAGCTTCATGCCAGCGTTCGGCGGGGTAGTCCAGAATGTCGGCCACCTTTTCTGAAATGGTGATAAAACGCTGCTCCGTCCAATTAAAGGCCCACGAAATAACTGCTGTCGAAGAATACTGTCCTAGTTTGTCCGGCGTGTGTCTCATCATCAAGTGGTGCATTTTAACACGCACGGGGTAGATCGCATACCCCACCAAAGTGGGGTGGCGTATTCGGAGCTTATACCAGGATTAGGCGGAACGCACCGGGACGAGCGCGCGAGGCAGTTGATCGCCCGTCGGGCGAGCCGCATCCATGTGCGTCACGCGTAGCGCCCACAGGGCCGCACTCAATCGGTTGGAAACGCCAATTTTTGACAGGATCCGGCTGACATATTCTTTGATGGTATCGACCGAAAGGGTGAGCGTTTCAGAAATTTCCAGGTTTGATTGTCCTGCGGAAACCAATGTGAGTACGTCAGCCTCGCGTACCGTTAAGCCTGCGCGCATTAAAGCCGCCGGATTGGCGTTTCTGGCTGTTGAACGGTTGTGGGCCAATGCAAGATTGCGCCCGCTGGAGAGCAGCGACTGAGACATCTGTAACAGCATCTTTTCATCGGAACTGAAGTCCGAAGCCCCTTTGCGCTCGATGCCGAAAAAGGAGACCTCTCCGTCGACTCCGGGGACGTGGACCGCACAGTGGTTGTCGACCCCCAAAGGTTGCATGGTCAACGAGTAGACTGCGGTTTGGCGAAACTCGCGCGCAGTGTAAAAATCACTACGGGAAAATGGTTTTCCCTGGTTAACTGTGGGATCCCAGTTATAAAGAGCGTAGTCCTGCATATGTTGCCCCAGCGCCTCCATCGCCTGTGCGAAGTTGGGCAATACGTGGTTCGCTCCGATTTCCAGGTGCCCCTCATCCAGGTGCAGGGTTCCGAAGGCAATAAACTCGTTGGGTATGAGCCGGTTGATAAAATCGTATGCCCGCTCGGCATAATTCTGCGGGCCGAGGTCCGGTTTCAAGAACACCTCCGATGCCTCCAAAAATTCTTTAATTTTTTTGTCGGGCAACGCCATGGGTACCACCAGTCCAAAGTTGAGCCCGATGAAGTCAATGACCAAACATACTGCATCCAGGCCCGAATATCGCCTGGTTCTTAAAAGAGACTGGCGTTTTCTGCTTCAAGTTTGACAACAGGGTGGTGTGGAACGACTTATTCAACCATGAGGATTTTCACTTTTCTAACCGCTCTTCTTCTAGCTCAAGCAGCCGCTGTGGCCGCTAACTCCATCTACGAGATGACGCTCAAGACTATTGAAGGCGAAGAAGTGACGCTTGCTCAATATAAGGGAAAAACATTACTCATCGTCAACGTAGCTTCCAAGTGTGGTTTGACGAGGCAATATGGGGGATTGGAGGCGCTTTACCAAAAATACAAAGACCGGGGGCTCGTGGTGCTCGGCTTCCCTTGCAACCAGTTCGGCGGTCAGGAGCCGGGCACGAACGAGGAGATTCAGGAATTTTGCTCGAGGAAGTTCAGTGTGACTTTCCCGATGTTCGATAAAATCGAGGTGAACGGTACCAATCGCTCGCCGCTTTACGAACGACTGGCGGGGCCATCTTCCCCCTTTGCCGGGAAAATTAAATGGAATTTCACCAAGTTTCTCATCGGAGGCGACGGCACCATTCTACAGCGCTTCGAGCCCCGGGTGGCTCCGGATGCTTCGGAGATGATCGCAGCCATCCAAGCATCGCTCGGTTCTTCGACGCCTCCCGATGCTAAGGTTGCCTCGATGAAAGAAGAGCCGAACGGACCAGCGCAGGTCTATGCGGACCGCATCGCGGTGCTTCGTGGTCTCTTGGATCAATTGGAAAAGGGTGAGTCGGAGGCTGTCTCGGATAGCCCGCATGCTGAAAGACTCAGCGATCCCGAACTGATTCGACAGGCCATCCGCCAACTCAAAGCAGGCGAAGATATCTGCACCCGTTGCCTCATGGCTTGCGGCGGAGCGAGCTGAGTCGGCGCGTCCCACTACGGACGATGTGAGGAGTAGACGCGCGCTTCTAGTCGCTTACCATGAGTCCTCAGTGGCAGGATGCCGCTGCTACTTGCACCTGATCCAAATCCTCGGGTTCAAGTTCGGGATACTCCGCAAACAGGTCCTCGCGCTTAGGATAGGCCGGCATCTTCTGCCCGGCAGAGCCGGGGACCGCTTATTCTCCCTAATTTTACGCTTATGAGCTGAGGTGGGGATTTTAAGTCTATAGCGATGCGACGAGAGTCGCGTCGATGGGGGATTTTTGAAGACGTAGAGATAACCGACTACCATTAAACCATATGAGCGACGCATCTACAGATTTACACTTCCCGCACCCCGGGGAGATTTTGAAAACCGATTTCCTTGAAGAGTTGGGCATCACGCAGTATCGACTGGCGGTGGATACGAAAATCCCGCACAGCCGGGTGACGGCGATCATCAAGGGACGGCGTGCGGTGACTGCGGATACGGCTTTGCGACTAGCCCGCTACTTTGGGAACTCGCCCGAATTTTGGCTCGGGCTGCAGCAGGACTATGATTTGTGGCATCTTAAGGAAGCCGCTCTTCTGGTGGAAGAAGAGGTGGCGCCTTACGGGGAAAAGTAGAGGGGGGGGGAGAACGTCCAGTCTTGTCGCTGCGCTCGGAACAGCGTTGGATGTTCATTTAGCTACATCCTAGACTTGTTCCGCAATTCAAACAGCAGGCGCAGGTGCCGGTGACTTTTACTTTGCCGCTGCCGCACTCCGGGCAGGTTAAGTTCCCTTCGGACTGCGTCAGAAACTCGAGCTGCGCTTTATCCACCTTCGGCGCTTCGCGTTCGATAGTGGTGGCGTTGGGGTTGCGGTCTTCGAAGGAGTCGTCCTCTTGGATCGCGGGCGACATTTTCTCCTTATAGCCGGGAATGAACTCCATGCCGAGCTGGCGGGCCACGTAGTCGATGACTGACTTGGCGAAGGGGATGTGCGGGTTCTTGGTCATGCCTTCCGGTTCGAAGCGGACGTGGCTGAACTTCTTGACCAGGGTTTCGAGCGGCACGCCATATTGGAGGCAGAGGGAGACGAGGGTGCCGACGCAGTCCATCAGGCCGTTGATGGTGGAGCCGGCCTTGGACATCTGGATAAAGACCTCGCCCGGCTGGCCGTCGTCATATTTGCCAATGGTGATGTAGCCCTCAGAGCCGCCGATGGAGAACTTGTGGGTGAGTGATTCGCGGGTGTCGGGCAACTTGCGGCGGTAGGGCTCGGTCACGACCTGCACCTCTGGTTTTTGGGCTTCTTCCTTTTCTTTTTGCGTTTTGACCGGGGCGGAGCGCTTGGAGCCGTCGCGGTAGATGGCGATGCCCTTGATTCCTTTCTTCCAGGCGTGGATGTAAGTCTCGCGGATCTCCTTGACGGTGGCTTCCTGGGGCATGTTCACGGTTTTGGAGATCGCGCCGGAAAGGAAGGGCTGGACGGCGCTCATCATATCGATGTGTGCGGTGTAGGGGAGGTAGCGCTTCCCCATCCCGGAGCGGAAGGCGGAATCGAAGACGGGGATATGTTGCTCCTTTAAACCTGACTGTATCGATTTTCCGGATAATTCGATATTTTCCACGGTGCCGTATTCCTTTACGTGGGCGCAAACTTGTTCAATTGTATCCCGGTCATAGCCCATGGTCTCCAAGGCGAGGGGGATGGACTTGATGGGCAGGGTCATGACCCCGCCACCGGCGAGGGTCTTGTAGGCGACCAGGCCGATGGCTGGCTCCACGCCGGTCGTGTCGCAATCCATCAGGAAGCCGATGGTCCCGGTGGGCGCGAGCACGGTGACCTGGGCGTTGCGGTAGCCGTAGCGCTTGCCAAGGTCGGCCGCTTCCTTCCAGGCTTTAACCGCAAATTCAGCGAGGGGCTTGGGTGAATTGTGGTCCAGGGCTTCGGCGTGGCTTTTGTGCAGTTCGATGACCTTGAGCATGGAACTGACATTGTCCTTTTCCGGCGGATGGGGCACACCGTAGTGGGCGGCTTCGTGGTAGCCGGCGAAGGGGCCCTTGAGGGCGGCGAGCTCGGCGGAGGTCTTATAGGCCACCCCGGTCATGGCAGCGGTGATGGCTTTGGCCAGGCCGAGCCCTTCGTCGGAGGCGTAGGCGTAGCCGTAGGACATGAGGAGTGCGCCGAGGTTGGCGTAGCCGAGTCCGAGGGTGCGGAACCAGTGACTGTTGTAGGTAATGCCTTCGGTCGGATAGGAGGAGCGGTCGACGATAATCTCCTGGGCGATGATGAAGATTTTCGCGGCTGCGGCGAAACGTTCCGCGTCGAGTCCGTCCGGCGTGCGGAACTTCATCAGGTTGAGCGAAGCCAGGTTGCAGGCCGAGTTGTCGAGGAAGAGGTATTCGCTGCAGGGGTTGGTGCAGTTCTGACGGCCGGAGCCTTTGCAAGTGTGCCACTTGTGAATGGTGTCATCGAACTGCATGCCCGGATCACCGCAGATGTGGGTGCCTTCGGCGATCTTATCAAGTAGGTGGGAAGCGTCTTTCTCCTCGCAGGGCTGACCGTCGGTGACCCGGCGGGTGTAGAACTTGCTGCCGTCGATGGCGGCCTGCATGAACTCGTCGGAGGCGCGGACGGAGAGATTCTCGTTCTGGTATTTGATCGAGCCGTAAGCGTCACCGTTAAAGGAGGGGTCATAGCCCTCTTCAATCAGGGCCCAGGCCTTGCGCTCCTCGATCTGCTTGGCATGAATGAACTCTTCGATGTCCGGGTGCCAGTCCTTGAGCACATTCATCTTGGCGGCACGGCGGGTCTTGCCCCCGCTTTTGACCACGCCAGCCACGGCATCGTAAACTGCAAGGAAGGACAGGGGGCCGGAAGGCTTGCCGCCGCCCGAAAGTTTCTCGCGGGTGGAGCGGATACTGGACAGGTCGGTGCCGGATCCCGAGCCGAATTTGAAGAGCATGGCCTCGGCCTTGGCCAGGTCCATGATGGCATCCATATTGTCATCTACATGCTGGATGAAACAGGCCGAGCATTGTGGGTACTCGTATTGACTGTTGGCCCGCATGACCACGTCGTGCTTCTGATCCCAGTAGTAGTTGCCCTTGCAGGAATCCTTGCCCACGCCGTATTTCTGGTAGAGTCCGAGATTGAACCAGACCGGCGAATTAAAGGCACCATATTGGTTGCTTAGCAGCCAGGTGAGTTCCTCGTTAAAAACTCTCGCCTGAGACTCGTCGACGAAGTATCCGTCCTCGAGGCCCCAGTCGGAGATTGTCGTGGCGACCCGGTCGACCACTTGCTTGAAGGAAGACTCGCGGCCACCTTCCTTGGGGTTGGTGCCGCACTCGATGTCACCGTAAAAATATTTCGAAGCGAGAATCTTTGTGGCGAGGTCGGAAAATGCCTCCGGAACTTCGATATTTTCCTGTTTGAAGATCACCTTTCCCTTGTCGTCGGTGATTTCGGCGGTTCGGTAGCTCCAGGTCATTTCGTCGTAGGGGTGGACCGTTTCGGAGGAAAAGGTGCGGTCGATACTGAGCGCATGAACATGATCCTGATTGGAGCCGTTTTTCGAAGTAGCAGCAGTTTTATGGTCGTGGTTCTTCATAGACAATGGATGTTGGTGTTACTAGATGTTGTGTCTTGGGGTTTGATCGGTCACTATACCTAGTGTTAAGTTGTAGGTCTTATCATAAAATGACACGACTAAAGGCGCAACGGGCCGCAGTTTTGAGACGGGGTAACGGAGACAATAAGGCGGGCTTATTGAAGGACGTTTCAGTGGCTTCTTCGGAACCACGTTACGGTCCTGAACCAGCCTTCGTCAGAGCGAAAATCTTGTTAGTCCGTAGAGGCGGGTATCTCAAAACGGACAAGCGTTCCGTCACTGACCGGCCTGATGCTGAAGCGCCACGTATTGCGCTCTGACATCGCCTTGCAGAGCCTCAGGCCGAGGCCTCTGGAAAAACTCAAATCTTTGGCAGATGCGGCTTGGTTCACCTCGTCCGCGATTTCATCGGGAATTTTCTGGGGCCCGTTCTTGATTTGAAATTCAACTTTTCCATCCGAAAGAGGGTGCACATTCACATCCATAAAGCCGTTTTCCTCGGAATGTTTTAATGCATTCGAAAATACGTTTCTCAGGAGCGTTTGCAGCATTCTCAGATCCGCAAAAATAGGCTTTTTGAATACGTACTGCGTGGAGACGCTAATACCCTTTTCTTGTATTCGAGGTTGGTATAACTGGAGGCAATCTTCGACGGTTTCCTTTACCTCCAGGCTCTCCAATTTTGGTTGCATGCTTTCCCAGCTGCCTTTGGCCCAGTTCAGTAAGTTTTCCAGCAAATCGTACAGCGAGCGGCTGGCCTGCGAAAGATCGATTAGTGTCTGACGATAGTCGACCTCTTCACCGGCATCTCCATCGTCAATAATCATGTTGGAGTAGGCATTGATGCTGTAAAGAGGGGCTCGAAGGTCGTGAGAGATGATTTCAAGTATTCGTTTTTTCTCTTCATCTGATCGTGCCAACTCGGCCGTGCGCTCTTCGACATCGGTTGTCAGTTTTTCCCGATAGGCCGCTTCCGCGTCTTCTTTGTCGCGTCGAAGGCTCTGCATCAAAAAGCCGAGAGCGACGGCGATGAGTAGCATTTCAATAAAGGTGGATGACAGCAACTTGTAGTAGAAGAGGGGGTCGGCTTGTGACCATCCGAGAACCTGAGTCACATAGAGGGCGACAGCTAAAAAATGTGGGATAAAAGCCACGTAAATTAATTGATGTTCCCGCTTGCCATTGACAGCGACAATACCGGAAACGACGGGGTAGATCGCCGCACCGGCCAGAACCATTAGATTTTGAACGGTGACGAGTGTGAGCGAATACTCAGGCCAAGGCAGCAAACAGAGTTGAATAAAAACGAGCGGATAAAAGCTGTAACGAAAGGGCCCGAGTAATTTTTGAATACGCGGATGCTGCTCACGCAGCTGCAAAAAACTCTCAAGGAATTTCAGTGCGAAGATGACCGTGAGTGGGATCGCGATCAAGAAGAGCGGATGGATCCAGGTGAGTTTACCCAAGGCGGTTCCTGCGTAGATCCCTTCGTGGCCAAGGATTGTAAGCGCATGGAAGCCCAGGAAGATCGCGTAGTATAGGTAGGCCTTGCGATGAGTGCTGAGAAAAACCAGAATGCTGAGGAGCAGCAGGGATATGGTTGCGCCAAAATAAAATCCGGTAATTCGGTTGTGGGCAATTTGTACTTTAGCGAAATCCTGTATGCTGGCCCATCCCGTAATGTTCAGGTGAACCTCGTAGTCGGTTACGACCTCGAAGATGATCGAGCTTCCGACTGGCTGGTTTAAGCTTAAATCGAAGACGGGGTTGCGAGCCCCAAAGGGACGATCTTTCAGCGGGGTCGAACGCTTGATGGTATGGCTATGTTCCAAACCATCCCGGTCGACCCGGATCAGGCGGACTGCAGCCAGGTCGGTCCGTTCGAATGAAAGCACCGCCATCGTTTCAGGTTTGTCGGGATCAATCCGAAAGCGATGCCGTCCTGCAGGAAAACGGTAGCCACGTGTCGATTCCTCCAGAGTCGCCCCCGCCAGGTTTCGATCGGTCGATTCCAGAATTTGCAGCGGGCCGGAAACTGAATTGGCGGGAAGCTTTGAGCTCAGGATTCGGTCGAGAGAAGCAAACAGGGCCAGCGTCAGCATGCAGGTGAGCACGCCAAGGAACAGGACAAGCAAAGCCTGACTGCGCTCTGAATGAGTATTTTGCTCCTTTCGCATGGCACTAGATTCTGAGCGAGGATGTGCGGGGGAGGTTAGAAAGCAAAGAAGACGGCTTGCAGGCAGGTGTTTTGATTAAATATTAACATAAATCGGTGTCGATGGGCTTGGGGGGCAGCCCCGACTTAGATATATGGTTGTTGTCACAGTGCTATTATTTGAACATTTCTCAGTTCGGAGATTTGTGTTGATGGTTGATATTCTTGTGAATCTCTTCTTTGTTAAGGACCGTGCCACAGAAACTAACAGTTATATTTTATGCATGTCTGCTGTTGCTGGCACCATTTGCATCGGCAGTCATGTCGCACTGTATCTGTGTTCATGGTGGTGACAGCTCACCTTCGCTGAAAAACATTTCATGCTGTGAGACGACTCAATACCACTGCTGCTATAATCAAACGGATGATACGCCTCACGTGGCGGAGCCGTCAATTGTAGCACCGACCAGTCCTCGAGTGTTGCAACCGGCTTTACTGGAAGGACTCATCGCATATGCACCGCGGGAGCAATTCCCGCCCACCCGGATTTATCCAGCCAAGTGTGAGCCTTCGCCAAGCGGGCTTAACCGGAAGCTTAGTATGCGGCAGTCTTGGTTGATCTGAAATACCGAACGCTGAAGGTGCGATTCCCCCTGAGGGTGTCGCAGAGGTTCGATGGGGCTTTCTCTCGCCCCGGTAATTTAGATCAATCAATATGTCTGAAAGTTTAAATGCACTCAGGCGCTCCGGAACGGATAAAACACCGAATGCCGACCGTGAGCCGCCCAAGAAAAAATTCCCGGTTCCGTCGATGGCCAAGTTATTGCCCTGGCTGCTGATCGCTGCCTTTGTTTTGCTGGCATGGTGGTTGTTCGGTGATCGTTTTGAAAGCGGCCGTGACGTCAACCTTGTCAAAGTGGTGACCGCGCGTGCGCAGCTAACCGCTAGTGCTGATGTGGCCGAGAACGCGGCGGACGCACCAGCGGAGGTTTTGTCTTTCGATGGCCCCACGCTGTTTCAAGCTTCCGGGTGGGTTGAACCGGATCCGTTGATGCTACGGGCAACGGCTCTTTACAGTGGCGTCGTCGAAGCAGTTCACGTGCTAGAAGGACAAAAAGTGAGCAAGGGGCAGCACCTTGCGACTCTGGTGGATGATGACGCCCGTCTTGATCTCAAGACTGCAGAGGCGCAATTGGCTGAGGCCGAGGCGTCCTTGGCCAGCAGTCGTGCTGATTTGGAAGCCAGTCGTGCGTTTATTGTATCGAAGCGCCGTGAAGTCACTGCTGCCGAAGCACGGCTGAACGAACTGACCGACGAATCCGACCGCCTGGCCAAGGCAGGAAAAGAGGTCTTCCGGGAGAGCCAGATCCGGCAAGCAGCCCTTCGGGTGGAGTCTCAAGTGGCAGTGGTCGAAGCCAGTCGGGCCAAAGTGAGCGAAGCGGAAGCGCAACTCAGCCAGAGCCAGGCGGCGGTCGATCTCGCCAGAGCTAATCTCGCGCGTGCTGAAGCAGAAGTCGGGCGCCGGAAGCTCGCTCTAGAGCGGACACGTATTGCCAGTCCGGTGGATGGGCGCATTCAAAAGCTCTACGCCGCTCCCGGTAAGAAGCGTATTCTGGCGATGGACGACCCGGAATCCGGGACGATTGCCACACTTTATCAACCGGAGCATTTGCAGGCGAGAATTGACGTGCCCCTGGAAGAAGCCGCCCAGCTCGTTATCGGTCAACCGGTGCGGTTGCGATCGACACTCCTTCCGGACCGTGTCTTTGAAGGGCGAGTTACCCGTATCGACGGAGAAGCTGATATTCAGCGTAATACCCTGCAGGCCAAGGTCGAGATTCTCAATCCGGCCGACAAGCTACGCCCGGAGATGCTTTGTCGGGCTGAGTTTTTACCCGTGCCTGAAGCGTCGGGCGCAAAGGCCGCCCAAGGTGCCACCGCTAACTCCGGACGGGTTGCGTTGTATGTCCTCGGGTCGGCACTGGTTGATTCCGGGTCAAAGAAGGGAGTCTGGGCTCTCGACACTTCCGGCGAGCGAATCGAGTGGCGCGATCTGCGTTTAGGCGATACGCGGCGCGAGGGGCATTTGCGCGTTCTCGAAGGCCTGCGCCCGGGCGACTGGATCGTCGATAATCCTCCGGGCGATCTGCAAGCAGGCGAACGAGTGAAGAACGTGTCCCGCTGAGCGCGGGAGAACATCGAACATTGAACGTCCAACATCGAACATCGAATGAGGAAGCCGCAGAGTGATAATGACAGCCAGATAGGCGTGAATCAGCGTTCATGAGCAGTTCAGAACCAAACGAAATTTTTAATTATGACGAACGAAGTTTTTATCCAATGCCGTGGGTTGTCCAAAACCTACAAAAAAGGTGAGACCACGGTGACTCCGCTGGAGGCTCTGGATCTGGATGTGCCGCGCGGTGAATTTCTCGCCCTGATGGGGCCTTCCGGTTCCGGCAAGACCACTTTGTTGAATTTGATCGCTGGGATCGATTCGCCCACGACCGGTTCGCTCACCATCGGTGGTCGTGAACTCGGCAAAATGTCGCGTGGTAAACTCACGGAATGGCGGTCCCGTCATTGCGGCTACATCTTTCAGCTTTATCACCTTGTGCCGATTCTGACGGCATATGAAAACATCGAGTTGCCTCTGCTTCTGGAAAAGGAACTGAGTCGTAAAGATCGCAAGGAAAAGATTGAAGCGGCCCTCGATCTGGTCGGGCTGTCGGGACGTGCCGATCACCGACCCAGTGAGTTGTCTGGCGGACAGGAGCAACGTGTGGCCATTGCCCGTGCCATCGTCGCCGATCCCGAGTTACTGGTGGCGGACGAACCGACCGGTGATCTTGATCGTGAATCAGCCAAGCAGATTCTGGACCTGCTTCAACGCCTCTCCGGCGAAATGGGCAAAACGATCGTCATGGTCACGCACGACTCCAAGGCAGCCGATGCCGCCCACCGCACCTTGCATCTGGAGAAGGGGCAGCTTGTGGACTCAGGCTTGATCGGAATGGATGCGTCTAGCGCAGGGGGAGAGATATGAGACTTCGTCACCTGGCAGGATTATCCTGGAAGCAGATCGCCCGGCACCGAGTGCGCAGTGTTCTGACCATTGTTGGCGTGGCTTCGGGTATGTTCCTCTACACCGCAGTGCAAACGATGCAGCATTCACTTAAAACCGTCGTCGAGGGTGGTGCGGATAAAAATACATTGGTTGTCTACCGGGAAAATCGTTTTTGCCCCATGACGTCACGTCTGCCCGAATACTACTTGGCGGAAATCAACCGCATCGACGGGGTTGAGGAAGCCATCCCCATTCAGATCTCCGTCAACAACTGTGGTGCCAGTTTGGATGTGATCGCCTTCCGCGGGGTGCCTCCGGAAACCTTACAGAGCTACAATCCGGATCTAGAGATCCTTGAGGGGTCCTATGAGGACTGGACCAGCCGGAGCGATGCCGCACTGGTGGGTGAAAACTTTGCCCGCCGACGTGGTCTCAGTCCGGGGGACACTTTTGAGGCGGTCGGTGTGCGTGTCTACGTGGCAGGGATTGCCCGTTCGCCTCTGGCACAGGACAATAACGTGGCCTACGTCCATCTCAACTTCCTGCAGCAAGCCTCACGGGTCGGACTAGGCGTCGTGACGCAGTTTAACGTACGGGTCGCCAGCGCCGACTTGCTGGAACCGGTGGCCAACGAAATCGACGCGCTTTTCAAGTCCGACTCAGCGCCCACCACGACTCGTCCGGAGCAGGCTTTTTTCGCCCAGACCGCAAAGGACATGATCGAGATGATCAGTTTCACACGCTGGATCGGGCTGGGTGCGGTGCTTGCCGTACTGGGCCTGGTAGCCAACGCGCTGCTCCTTGCGGCACGTGGTCGCATTCAGGAAAGTGCGATTTTTCAGACGATCGGTTTTCACCGTCTTTCAGTCGGTCTGATCATGGTGGGAGAGGGGGCCCTGCTCGGCCTTGTCGGTGGAGCGCTCGGCAGTTTCAGCGCTTCGCTCTTTTTTTATTTTAAGAGTTATACCGTCGGTAACGAGGGGCTGACGCTTGCCCTGAACAGCAGCTGGAGCGTGACTGCATCCGGTCTCCTGATTGCCTGCCTGCTCGGGCTGGTTGCCTCGGTCTGGCCCGCGATTCTGGCTGCAACCCGACCTTTGGTCACTTCCTTACGATGAGTCCATTGATTCATTTCCTCTAATGAGAATTCCAAAACTACTTCCGTTTGCTTATGCCATTCGCAATTTACTGCGGGACCCGGCGCGATTTGCCCAAAAAGTCGGGGGCTCCTGCTTGGTGGTCTTTCTGGTCTTTGCTGCCGGCAGCTTCAACCAGGGGATGGATGAGGTGCTCAGCGCAAGCGGTTCTGACGACAACGTCATCCTACTCGGTGCCGGCTCGGAAGAAAGCGTCGAGCGCAGTGAGATCGCAGTGCAGACGGAGACTCTGGCAGCGGCAGGGATCAATGGTATCAGCCGCCGTCTCGATATCCCCGCAATTTCGGGGGAGGTCCATTTCATGGGGCAGCTCTCCGTGCCCGGCGAAGACCCGGCGCAGGCATTACTCCGGGGCATCACCGCTTCGGCTTTCACGGTGCATGAGAAAGTACGCCTGCTTGAAGGTCGCTTTCCCGGATCGGGTGAAGTCATCGTGGGGCGCTTGGCTCATCACGTGATTGGTGTGGAGGCTACAGAACTGGCAATCGGTCAGGAGCTTCGGTTTGAAGGACAGGCATTTGAGATCGTCGGGATCTTTGAAGCGCCCGGCACAGTAATGGAGTCGGAGGTGTGGATGGACCGCGTCGATTTAATGACTCTGACCCAGCGCGAAAGCATCTCTTGTGTCATTGTAAGGCTCGACGGTGAATCCGCCTTTAAATCGGCCGACCTGTTCGCCAAGCAGCGCCTTGACTTGGAACTGTCCGCCATACGCGAGTCCGCCTATTACGAAAAGGTATCCGCTTTTTTCGGGCCGATTCGTGCCATGACCTGGCTGACTGCCGGACTGATTGCGGCCGGTGCCGTTTTTGGCGGATTTAATATGCTCTACGCCGCTTTTGCTTCCCGCATACGGGAGTTGGGTACCCTACAGGCAATCGGTTACACCCGTACGGCTGTCTTTATTTCACTTGTCCAGGAAAGCCTGCTGGCTACTTTAAGCGGTACCATGGTGGCTGCATTCGCCGCGGTCTGGCTTCTGGAAGGACAGACCGTCTATTTTTCCATCGGTACCTTCTTTTTACAACTGACTCCCGGTGTGGTTCTGGCAGGTCTCTTGACCGGCCTGCTGCTTGGGCTTATAGGTTCGATTCCGCCAGCGGTACGTTGCCTGGGCGTATCTTTGCCCGCTTCTTTACGATCATAACACAAACACGCCAATCATATGAAAAACACAACAACTGGATGCTCCCGGATCATGCTAACTCTGATCTCAGTGGTTTCGTTATTATTACTTTCCGCATGCGGCGAAAAAAATGCTGAGAGCCCCGCGGCGGCCGATACGCAGGCAGGTAGTCCTCTGGATGGTATCCGGTTGCTGGATACGAAGCCTTCTGCTGCGATCGCGGTTAAGACAGCACGCCAGCAGCTTGAGCCCGGCGATGAAGCGGTTGTCTTCGGACAAATCGGCGGAGTGGGAAATCCATTTCTGGAGGGGTATGCCGGTTTTGTTCTGGCAGATACGGATATCCTCTTTTGCGATGAAATGGGAGACGACCATTGCCCAACGCCCTGGGATGCCTGCTGTGAAGACCAGGACGCGCTCAAAGGGGCCCGTGTCAGCGTGCAGTTTGTCGACGGGGAGGGCCAGATTCTGCCGGTCAGTATGAGTGGCTTTGCCGGACTTGAGGGGCTCAGTCATGTTGTCGTTGCCGGTAAAGTGGCCCAAAATTCCACGCCTGAGAATCTGATCATTAAAGCTGATAGCCTATACAAGGGCGAGTGATCGTCTTGCTTGGAATTGAAATACTGCTTACCGGGTAGATTTTACACAAACGACGTTATCTGGCTTGAAGGCAGTGTTTTAAGAACTTTTTGGGTTCAGCACTTGCCATGTATTCAGACTGGGGGTATATGCTTCTGTGCTATATTGTTTAGAGCATAATTATCATTATCCCTTAAGCCTCTAAGCACACGATAGTTACATAATCTTTTGCACAAAATTAATTTTTTCCTGAAAACCCCTTGATCCAAGGGTGTTATCGTTCGCTATTATAGTCAGTTATTAATATACAATTCCAACATCCCACGGCCGAGGACGGCTTCAATGTAAATCAGTTGATTGCGGATAGTCCGCCTCTGGACACGAACTCGGTATATTGTAATCTCTTGCAATGCTCTCATTTTGCGCAGACCTGCATTATTGCCAAAGAAGACGACCAGGTGATGGGCTTTGTTTCCGGCTACCGCATTCCCGACCGCCCGGAAGTGCTCTTTGTCTGGCAGGTGGTCGTTTCTGCCAAAGCGCGCGGGCAGGGGCTTGCCGGTCGAATGATACAAGCATTACTGGAATCCGACGCCTGCCGAGAAGTCACCCACATCGAAACCAGCATCACGAGCGACAATGATGCTTCATGGGGGCTGTTTAAGAAGCTGGCCAAGAAGCTCAACGCAGCCACCAGCGAAACTGTACTCTTTGATAAGGAAGCACACTTCGGTGGTCAGCATGACAGCGAGATGCTCTTCCGTATTGGTCCCTTTTCACACTAACCCATACCAATAACATGAAAATATTCGAAGAACTCGAATCCGAAGTCCGTAGTTACTCGCGTAATTTCCCGCGCATCTTCAAGCGCGCACAAGGGGAATTCATCTACGACGAAGACGAAAACGAATACATCGATTTCCTCGCGGGCGCCGGTGCGCTCAACTACGGGCACAACCATCCGATCATGCGCACGAAGCTGATCGAGTATATTGAGTCCGGGGGTATGACGCACAGCCTTGACCTCTTTACGGATGCCAAGCGTGAATTCATGGAGACATTCCGGGAAAAGATCCTGGACAAACGCGACATGGATTACCGCCTTATGTTCACGGGACCGACCGGCACCAACGCGGTCGAGGCTTCGCTCAAGATGGCCCGCAAACTCAAGCAGCGTTCCCACGTGATCGCCTTCACCAACGGGTGGCACGGCCAGACGCTGGGTGCCCTATCGATGACGGCCAACTCGCATCACCGTGACGGCGCGGGGATCGCACTCACCGGTGCGCACCGCTTGCCCTACGACGGTTACCTCGGCGACCAGCTCAACACCATCGAGTATCTCGACAAGGTGCTGAGTGATACCAGCAGTGGAGTCGACCTCCCTGCGGCCTGCATCGTGGAAACCATCCAGGGTGAGGGCGGTGTCAATTACTGCAGCCCGGAATGGCTCCGCGGACTCTCCGAAGTCTGTAAGAAGCATGACGTTCTGCTCATCATCGACGATATCCAGGCCGGTTGCGGTCGCTCCGGGAGTTTCTTCAGCTTTGAAGAAGCCGGTATTGAACCTGACATCGTGACGCTGTCCAAATCGCTGAGCGGCTACGGCCTCCCGTTTGCCATGGTTATGTTCAAGCCAGAACTCGACCGCTGGAGCCCGGGCGAACACAACGGAACTTTCCGTGGTAATTGTCATGCTTTCGTCACGGCCAAGGCTGCGATCGATACTTACTGGTCGGACGACACTTTCCAGCAGGAAGTTCGTAAGAAGGGCAAATACATCGCCGATCGTCTCGACAAGATCGTTGAGAAATACGGCGACGGTAATTTCACCGTAATGGGCCGGGGCATGTTCCAGGGCATCAATTGCGTGAATGGCGAAATCGCCAGCAAGATCACCCGGGCCGCTTTCAAGAAGGGACTCATCATCGAAACCAGCGGTACGGATGACCAGATCATCAAACTGCTTTGCCCGCTGATCATAGCCGAGGAGGTACTGGCCAAGGGGATCGATATCATCGAGGAGTCGATCGATGAAGTCTGTGCCAATATCGAAGTGCCGGAAGAAAGCGATTACTTCGACGACGTTACGGTAAACGACACAAAGGAAGACTAAAAATGATCGTTCGCACTATGAAAGAAGCGGCCGAGTCCGGTCGCAAAATCGTATCGCCTGAAAAGAATTGGGATAGCACCCGCTTGCTGCTCAAGGATGATAAGATGGGGTTTTCCTTTCACATCACCACCATCTACAAGGGGGCCGACTTCCGTATGCACTACCAGAATCATCTGGAGTCGGTCTACTGCATCTCGGGGCGTGGTGAGGTGGAAACACTTGACGACGGAAAAGTCTACCCGATCGAAGCGGGCACCATCTACATTCTCGATAAGCACGATCGACATGTCCTGCGCGCCTTCGAGGAGATGAAAATGGCCTGCGTGTTCAACCCACCGCTACACGGCAAGGAGGTTCACAACGCAGAAGGGGCCTACGAGTTGGAGGCCGATACGATCGACTAACATTAGTTTCAATCAAATCTTAGAAGCGGCAGAAATGCCGCTTCTATTTTTTTACAACAAAACACAAGGGGCGGTCGAAAAGGCCGCTGATCTCCCGCGAATACTACCATGGTTCTGAGTTTTCTCATCGTTCTTTCGATTTTCCTGATCATCGGATTGAGCTCCGTCCTTCAGAGTCGGGGAACGAAGTCGGACTATTACATTGCCAGTTCAAGTGTGCCGGCTTCGCTGGTGGGCTTATCCGCCGTGGCGACCAATAACAGCGGTTACATGTTTATCGGTGTTATTGGTTATACCTATGCGACTGGTTTGGCGGCTATCTGGTTGATGATTGGATGGATTGCGGGGGACTACCTCGCTTCGACCATCATCCATTCCCGGCTGCGGAAAGCGACCGAAAGCACCAAGGAAGTCAGCTATTCCGGGGTGCTTAGTAATTGGGACGGGGTTGTGGATCTCCGCCTCCAGCGCACGGCGGGTCTCATCACTCTCATCTTCTTGCTGGCCTACGCGAGTGCCCAACTTGTGGCGGGGAGTAAGGCACTGCACGTCCTCCTGGACTGGCCGATCGAAGCCGGGGCAATTGTCGGCGCGATTTTAGTCGTCCTGTATTGTCTGGCGGGCGGGATTCGCGCGTCCATTTGGACGGACGCCGCGCAGTCAGTGGTCATGATCATTGCCATGAGCATCATGCTCGTCGTCGCCGGGATGTCTTTTGGAGGCATCGGTGGCGCGGTTGTGGAGATGCGCGAGATTGATGGCTTTCTGAACTGGTTTCCTCAGGATTTGGCACTGCCCGGGTTGGCAGGTGGTTTCCTTTTTGCCCTGAGCTGGGGCTTTGCCGGGATGTCGGTGATCGGCCAGCCGCACGTGATGGTGCGTTTTATGACACTGAACGATTCCGGAAAAATGCTGCGGGCGCGCCAGTGGTATTACGTTTGGTTCACCGCCTTTTATTTCATGGCAACGGCCGTCGGCATGCTCTCCCGAATTTATATTACCGACCCCGGTAACTTCGATCAGGAACTGGCGCTACCCATGATGGCGGCTGAGCTCTTGCCACCTTTTGGTGCTGGCATCGTCCTGGCCGGAATTTTCGCGGCGACCATGTCGACGGCAGACTCGCTTGTTCTGAGCTGCTCCTCGGCAGTCACGCACGATTTGCTGCCGCACAATATCGAAAAACCCTGGATGCTGAAACTCGGTACAGCGCTGATCACCGGAGCGGCACTGGCCTGGGCCTTGTTTAATAAGCAAAGCGTTTTCAACCTCGTGATCATGTCATGGTCGGGACTGGCCAGCGCCTTTGCACCGCTTTTGATCGCGCGCTGCATCGGGATGCGCCCGCCCTCCGGCGTGGCACTCTTCTCCATGCTTGTTGGCCTCGGCGTCGCATTGGGTTGGCGCCTGATGGGCTGGCACTCCGCGGTTTACGAAGGGATGCCGGGGATCATTGTCGGTTTCGTCGTGCTAGTTGCCGGGAGTGCGCTCTTTTCAAAGAGTGAGCGGGGTAGCATCGGACCGTAAGGCCGATGATAAATATGTCTTCGTTATCGGTCTGACGGTCCGATGCTACCTAGCTTGCCAAGAATGCTTGGTCGTCGGTCTGACGGACCGATGCCACATCTGTGAGATCGATGCTACGGCAGGACTACCTATGCCAAAAGCTCCTTCGCCTTGGACTCAAGCTCGGATGCCTTATTGAGCTCAGGTGCGGCGCCACGGGCCATATCCGGCTTGCCGCCGCCTTTGCCTCCGGCGATAGGGGCGATCTCTTTGATTAGATTGCCTGCATTCTGTCCTGAGTCGCTACCAGCCAGAGCACCCAGGTGCAATTTCTCTCCATCGTTTACGATAAAGAAGGCGGCCTCTGTGAATTGCTTCGATTTCAACCCGTTGAGTAACTCCTGAAGAAGCGCTGCCGGCCCTTCAGTGGAAAGCACCAGGGAATTGTTCAAATCCAGGTCTTTGAGGAATTCGCTGGCCATCTTGGCGGCACCGGCGGCCTGAGCTTTTTTCAACGCCTTGTCGGCCTCGACAGTCGCATTTTTCAAGCCCTCGATATGCCTGAGGGCATCTTTAAAGACCTGATTCTTTTGCTCAAAGGTGCCCGAATCCAGCATGCCGGCCATAATGTGCGGGAAACCGGGGAATGAAACAGGTTCTGCGTCCAGTTCTTCCAGTTTTCCGTTGAGCTTGTCCAGTCGCTTGCGCAATTCATCACCTTCTACGGTCGCCTTTTCAATTTTGCTGTGTATCCAGTCGTAAGCTGCCGTTCCGCAGACGGCCTCGATACGGCGAATACCGGATGCGATTGCCCCCTCGGACTTGATTTTAAAAAGTCCGATATCCTGAGTGTGATTCACGTGAGTGCCGCCACAAAGCTCCATGGAGTAACCATCCAACTGCCCGGGGTGACCGCCGATCTGAACGACACGCACCTTATCACCGTACTTGTCACCGAAGAACTGCTGTATGTCCTTACGCTCCTTGATGGAAGCATAGGGCACTTCGACGGCACTGACGGGTTCGTTGGCTTCGATGCATTCATTCACCTTCAATTCAAGCGCGTCGATCTGTTCCGAACTAAGAGCACCGGAGTTAAAGTCGAAACGTAAGCGGTTGCGGCTGACAAGGGAGCCCTGCTGCGCGGCATCCGGCGATACGATTTCATGGAGTGCCCAATGGAGCAGGTGGGTCGCGCTGTGATGCGCTTCGATTGGGCGACGGCGCTCCGGATCGATGCGAAGTATCACTTTATCGCCAACTGATATATCGGCATCGGCAGGCAAGCAGTGCGCTCTTGCCGAACTGAGCTGATGGACGGCAGAGACAGGGTAGGTCTCGTCTTTCACGGTGAGGCTGCCCTGGTCGCCAAGCTGACCACCCATTTCCACGTAGAACGGCGTGCGGTCGGTGATGACGAGCAATTCACCATCCTGTGGATGAATCTCCAGGACAGTGGCGGTACTTTCGTCTTCTTCGAATCCGGTAAACTCGGTAACGGCATCGGTCGCGATTTCAGCTGCCTTGACCAATTGCTGCGTTCTGGCGGCACGGGCTCGCTCGCGCTGGGCCTCCATGTGTTTTTCGAAGGTATCCATATCGACCTTGAGCCCACGCTCCGCACAGAGCAATTGAGTGAGGTCGATGGGGAAGCCGTAGGTGTCGTAAAGTTTAAAAGCAAATTCCCCGTCAAGCTGACCCTTGAGTCCGTCCAGTTCCTGTTCAAAAATGACGAGTCCGCGGTCGAGTGTCTCGTTAAAGCTGGCTTCCTCCCGCTGGAGATTTTCCTTTACGGCATCGGCGCGTTCCTTGAGTTCGGGAAAGACCTCACCGAACTCCCCGACCAAAGTGTCGACCAGTTCCGGAAGAAAGGTTTGCTGGCTGGAAAAGCCTAGGGTGCGCCCGTAGCGGACGGCCCGGCGGAGAATACGACGGAGCACATAATTGCGCCCGGTGTTGCCCAACAGGATACCGTCGGCTAGCGAGAAAGTGAGGGTGCGGATGTGGTCGGCGATCACGCGAAAGGCGATCGCCTCTTTCATCTCGTCGGATAGCTTGGATTTGTCGCTGTCGACGGACTCCGGATAGATGTCTTTGTAAGTCTTGCCGCTGAGCTTCTCCAAGGTGCGGAAAATCGGCTGGAACACATCGGTCGCATAGTTACTGGGCTTCTGCGAAAAATCGGTGAACCCCTTGGTATTTTGGATGAGCGAGCAGGCGCGCTCGAAGCCCATGCCGGTATCGATGTGTTTGGCGGGCAGGTCACGGTAGCTGCCGTCGGACTCCGCGTTGTATTGAATGAAGACCAGATTCCAGATTTCGATGCAGAGATCCGAGTCCTTATTGACAAGTTTGCCCTGGCTGTCGCCGTTCGGGGTGAGGTCGACGTGGAGTTCGGAGCAGGGGCCACAGGGGCCGGTCTCGCCCATCATCCAGAAGTTGTCCTTTACGTCTCCGTTGATCACGTGGACTTTGGGGTCGAGACCTTTCTTCTCAAACAGGGCGGCCCAAAAGTCGTAGGCTTCCTGGTCGAACTGGGAGGGGTCGCCTTCGCCGGGCATGTAAATGGTGGCGTACAGTCGGTCGGCAGGCACGCCCCAGCGCTCGACAATGAGTTCCCAGCTCCATTCGATCGCCTCTTTCTTGAAATAGTCACCGAAGGACCAGTTCCCCAGCATTTCGAAGAAGGTGTGATGATAGGTATCGTAGCCGACGTCCTCGAGATCGTTGTGCTTACCCCCAGCACGGATGCATTTCTGGGTGTCCGCCGCCCGGGCCGGCGAGTAGGGCGCCTTTTCCGTGCCGAGGAAGTAGGGCACGAATTGATTCATCCCCGCATTGGTGAAAAGCAAGCCCGGCGACTGCGGCATCAAAGAAGCCGACGGCACGACGGTGTGCTGCTTATCTTTAAAAAAATCGAGGAAGGATTGGCGGATTTCAGCGGATGTCATAGAAAGTATATTTTAAACCACGGATGAACACAGATAGACACGGATTATGCGTTCTCATCGAACAACGCGTTTCCATTCTGGTTTCGCATGTTTGAAGTTGATAATAAGGCCCACCTTGAGGCCTGTAAGGTTCAGATAGTTGAGCATTTTTGGCACGCTCATTTTCTGTGATTTTTTGGATAGTTTTGGTGTCCACAACGATCTTGTCGTAAACGATCAGATCAGGCACATATTTGCCAACTTGGACGCCTTTGTAATTCACATTATATTCGCTTTGCTGGGAGTAAGGAATGTTTCGAAGGGAAAATTCTACAACTAATGCGTATTCGTAGATCTTTTAATGGAGTCCGTGTCCGATCTCGTTGAGAACCTCAAATGAGCAATTTATGATCTCTGCGGTCTCATCAGAGTGAAGGAGTTGACTGCCCTTATCCGTGTTCATCCGCGGTTTATGAATCTTGAAGATGTACGCGTTTTTCAAAGGTTCGACAGCACGGCTTCGCCCATTTCTTTGGTGCTGACCGGTTCGAGGCCGAAGGCGATGTCGCCGGTGCGGGTGCCGGAGGTGACGGCTTTTTCGACGGCGGCTTCGATGGCGTCGGCGGCTTCGAGCTGACCGAAGCTGTAGCGGAGCATGAGGGCACCGGAGAGGATTTGCGCGCAGGGGTTGGCGATACCCTGGCCGGCGATATCCGGAGCGGTTCCGCCGGAAGGCTCGTAAAGGCCGAAGGGGAAGCCGAGGCTGTTCTTTTCAGCGCCCAGCGAGGCGGAGGCCAGCATGCCGAGTGAGCCGCAGATCACGCCCATCTCGTCGGAGAGGATGTCGCCGAACATATTTTCGGTAAAGAGCACATCAAACTGGTTGGGGTCGCGGGCCAGTTGCATGGCGGCGTTATCGACATACATGTGGCTGAGCTCGATCTCCGGAGCGTTCTTTTCAAAATATTCCGTGACCACCTTGCGCCAGAGGACGGAGGTTTCGAGAACATTGGCCTTGTCGACGGAGCAGACGCGTCGACCGCGGGCCATGGCCGTATCGATCGCAACCTGAGCGATGCGCTCGATTTCGCTGGTCTTGTAGACCATGGTGTCGATGGCCTGCTCTTCACCGTTGTCGAGGGTAGTGGTCGCCTTCGGTTGACCGAAGTAGATGCCTCCGGTCAGTTCACGGATGCAGACGATGTCGATGCCATTCGGGATGCGTTCCTTCTTGAGAGGAGAAGCGTCGGTCAGTTCCGGGTAGAGCAGCCCAGGACGCACATTGGCGTAGAGTGAATAAGCTTTCCGGATCGGCAGAAGAGCCGCGCGTTCCGGTTGCTCCTTGGGGGGCAAAGATTCCCACTTCGGGCCGCCTACGGAGCCAAAAAGAATGGCTTCACTCTGGTCGCAAACTTCGCGCGTGCTATCGGGGAAGGCGCTCCCATGGTTGTCGATGGCGATTCCGCCGATATCTGCGCTGACAAACTCCAGCGCAAAGCCGAACTTATCGCCGGCGGCGTTGAGGACGTTGAGTGCGACCTCCATGACTTCAGGCCCGATGCCATCACCGGGAAGAACTGCGAATTTTAACGTCTTCATATATAATAGGAAAAGCGGAGTAATCTGGGTCAGTACACGGGTGCTTCAAGATTATATTATGTCGTCCAGCCACGGCGGGGACTGTCGGCAGCGGTACCCGCAAGCGGAGCCGCTACATTGGCCACGCGAACCCCGTGAGCAGCAGCAAGCGAATCAACATGTAGCACCGGTCCGTATTTATCCTGCGAAGTTTTCAACGAAGCAGGTCGGTGATCAGGAGTTGCGGCATTCTTCGCAGATGCAGATGGCATCCCCGTCCACCGTTTTGTAGCGAAAGTCACGGTCCGGATGGGTTTTATCGCTGGCGCCACATTCCGAACAGGTATGGAGCGCGGCACCGACTGCATCACGCCGCTCGGCTTCAAACGCAGCCCGCCGCTTCTTCGCTTCCATGGACTGGGCGAGTGCGTCCTTAAAGAAGAGTACATAGCAGAGGAAAGGAGCGGCAAAGGCGATACGCTGACCGATACTCGACATAGCGAGAAAATAGAGTGCACCACCGGCAAAAATAATCCAAGCCAGCCATTTGACCTTCATCGGAATGATGAAAAACATAAGAAATTGAATATTGGGATGCAGTGTCGCGAAGGCAAAAAAGACGCAGTAGTATAGGAAGGACGTGGAAACGAAGACCAGACTGCCCGGTGAAATAACCTGGCCGACAAAAGCGCCGACCACCGCAAAAACGATGGCGGTGAGCAGATAAATATTGAACCGAAACACGCCCCAGGCCGACTCCAGCGCATGGCTCATAAAATAAAGGATGTACCAGAAAAAAGCGAGAAACAGCGCCTGCAGTAAAGATCCCGCCAGGTAGGGAGGCGCCATTAAGAAGGAAAGAAGCCGCCACCATTCGCCGGCAATTACTGCCTTCGGTATCAAGACGATCGAAACCAATTCAAGTCGTCCGACGATGATGGCGGCATAGATAAACAGCTGCGCCACGATCAGAACCATGACCACGTTGGGCACGGCGAGATGGCCAAAGCGTTTTTCCAGCGAATCGAGAAACTTCATTCCAATGACTGTTTGGGATCAATCGTCCGGATGCAACTCGATCATGGGGAGTTCCCAAATAAACTTTTCCGGGTTATCGGATTCAATCAGTGTGGGCCAGGCACGGGTCAAGCTGCCCAGGGTCACCAGTTCCGGTTCGGTCCATCCTTCCGGAGTGATTTCGCGGGCCATAAATCTGGCCCCGCCTTCCGGTGGTCTTGTCACAAAATAGTATTTGACCGTTTTTCCTTCATCGTTGCCCGGCAGAAGCACGGCCGGATTGCGATGAAAGGCGAGGTCGAGAATCTTCCGCCCGTCATCCCGCGCTGTGTCAGCGGCAAAACGTTCGTCATCCCGCGCATCCCGCCGACTGCACCAGACGAGTTCGTGCCGCTGCTCCTTTGTTTTTAATATACGGGCCACCTGCAGGATGCTGCCATCGAATTTCGGGACGATATCCTGAATTCTTTTGACGAAAGCTTCACTGGCAATCGGCGCAGGCTCAGGTGCGAAAATCAGGACAATACCACGCGCTTGACTCGCGACATCGTCATACCCTTTTTCGAAAACATTGCCCCACGGGTTATGGAAAATCAGTTCTTCTTTGCGGTCATGGTAGCCGATTATGATGCAACCATGGCCAGAGTCCCCGAATACGCCTGGTTTGAATGAAATGTAGATGGGACCATGTTCAACCAGGGCTTTGCGAATCGAGGGGAGAACGCTCTTCCGGAAGTCCTCAGGCTTGCTCCAGTAGAGCGCTCTACCGTCAAAGCCCAGCTTCTTCATCGCGAGAAACATGTCTCTGGGGTTGGTGCCACGGTTGTTGAAAGAACCCTCGGAGGAGAGGAAAGCGATTTGATCCTGATCCGTATCGATATTGTGAAAGCCGGCGATCATGGCCGCAGAAGCAGGCACACAATAGCTGCCCTTCTGGCGAACCATGGGCACATCCTCCAACTCGAAATCGCCCGGTAACTCTTTTCGTCCCTGCTCCTTCTCTGTATTGGCGACCGGGGTGGCTTCCGCCTTCTGATCGAGCATTTCCTCTGCTGCGTCTCGAAGCTTTGCCGCGTCTGCGCTGGCAAACTGGTCGAACCCGATCGTGAAGACCATGCCGTCATTTCGTCTGAGCTTGGCGGTTTTTGCTGCCGGATCAATTTCCAGAAGCGAAGCCGTGATCTTCCGGCCATCTACACTTTTCCAGATCTGCTCGCTTTTCAAATCATCGGCTGACAGGGTGACAGCCAAGCTGATAAGAATGACAAACCCGACTCGGGCGACCTTTATCATGGCATGCGTAAACCGCGAGAGAAACTAAGGCAGGAGAAGCGCAACCTTTTCCTGAGCTTGCAGGGTGCGAGCCAGAGTGTGCTCGAAAACCCGTTCATCCCCCTTGGCGGCCACCCAGTTGAGATGAGGCTGAGCCAGATCGATCTGCCCTTTGGAGCGCAGATGCAACCCGATGTAAGTATGGGCTTCCGTCTCCTGTGCGGTGTCCGTGACGAAACTGATTAAATCGGACGCATCCAGTTGGCCCATGAGGTATTCAAAAACCGGAGTTGGCCAGGCACCGTTGGCGGGCTTGTTGTTCTGCGCATATTTCAGGGTCCGCATGGCCTCGTTTTCGTCACCACCTTCGAGTTGCGAGAAATATGCGATCAACAGCGGGTAGGATGCGGTTTCGCCGTTTTGATTATACATCAGGGTCGCTTGCTTGGCGGAAGTTGCTGCTTCGGAGTAATCACCCCGGCAGAGATGGGTCCATGCCAGTGACTCGTAAAAGAAGCCGTTGATGGGTTGGTCCGCGGTGGCCTGTTTGAATGAAGTCAGGGCTTCGTCGAAATTCTCGAGATTAAATGCGGCCAGCCCGCGTCCGTTCCAGGCGAAGGCATGACTGGGATAGCGCTGAACAATCTGATCGTAAGAGTTGAAAGCATCTTCATGGCGCTGCTGCTCTAGAAAGATCATGGCCTGGCCCAAACGGGCCGGAAGGTCCGCGTCGTTTTCCTTAAGCGCTTTATTGAAGCTTTCCAGCGCCTGATCCGTTTTACCGGACTCGAAGAGATCGTAAGCCTCGTTTACCAGCTGTGATGATGAAGCTGCCGGATCGGGTAAGTTCGCAATTCCCGGAGTCACAGCGAAAAGACACGCGGTAAAGACGCATAGAAGCAGGGAGGGGCGGGGAGAACGTGCCATAATTCGCAAAAGTTGAAATTTACAGAATAGATTCAGCCATACCGGAGACAATGTCAATTTGAGGCATACTTTGTTCCAGAGTAGCCAATTTCCGGGACTGTTCCGGCCGCCTCTTCCAAAAGAGCGAAAAACCTGGCAATTGTCTCGCTCCAGGGGTAATTTTCCGCGGTTTGGCGGGCGGCGTTTCGTATTTTCTCCCAGGTTTCCGGATGCTCCAGGATGTGTTCAAGGCCGGAAAACAGAGCTTCCCGGTCGCCCAGGGGGGCGAGGAATCCGTTTTCGCCGGAAATGACGAACTGCCGCCCGGCGGCATAATCGTAGGTCAATGTAACTAGCCCGCTGGCCAATGCTTCAATGACGACGTTGCCGAATGTCTCACTTTCACTGGCAAAGAGGAAAATATCAGCGGAGGCGTAATGTGCGGCCAGATCATCATCGTAACGCATCCCGGCGAAATGGACCTCCGGCCACTTTTTCTCCAGTTTTCTGCGCACGGGGCCATCGCCCACTACGACCATTTTCAAATTCGGGTGATGCGCCCGGGCACGCTGCCAGGCTTCCAGCGCGAGCGGAATGTTCTTCTCCGCAGCAGCCCGGCCGACATACATTACCACCGGCGTCGTCGCATCCGCGCCCCATTCAGCGCGTAGCTTTTGGCAGCGTTTTGTCGGACTGAACAGCTTTGTGTCGGCGCCACGACCGAGCATTTCCAGCCGCTCCACACCTTCTTTGGCAAGCCGCTGGATGAGCTCCTGGTCCGGCACCGTGGTCAAAACACAGTTATTATGAAACCAGCGTAAATAGCGCATCATGGCTCGACCGGCAAAGGCGGCACCGTAATCGGCACAATAATCCTGAAAGTTGGTGTGGAAAGTGGAAGTCACCGGAACTTCCAGTTTTCGCGCCGCCCGCAGCGCAGAGTAGCCGAGCGGTCCTTCCGTGGCCACATGCACAACGTCGGGCTGATAAGTCTCAAATTGTTGTTCCAATTGGCCGGGGGCGGGCAAGCCGATCTTTAGGCCCGCGTAATTCGGAATGGGGATGCCGAAAACCTCCAGCATCGCGAGTTGCCCGTTTCTGATGTCGGGCGCATCGGACCTGCGCGGCTTCACCAGAAGCACTTCATGGCCCCGGTCCAGCAGTCCGCGAACAAGACGTTGGTTGGTCATGGCAACCCCATTGACCTCAGGCGGGAAAGTCTCGGTGACGAGGGCTATTTTCATAGTAAAAAAGCGAAAGCTAGGTGAATCGAATATTGAAGCAAGGACAGACCGGCTATCTTTAACGGGAAATGCGGCAGGAGATGCGCCTGAGATTACTGGTTGAAAGCATCGGACGGTCCTGCATTTTGCAGGCTGATGATTATAGAAACACAGGAGCTTCCCCCGATTGGTACCAATGCTGTCGCTTTGATTGAACCGGAACGTAAAGAGTGCGTGATTATTGATGCGCCGGCAGATGCTTATACTTGGGCCCGGGGAGTGGCGGATCGTCACGGCTGCCGAATGACAGCACTCATTTTAACGCACGGGCATTGGGACCACATTCTCGATGGGTGGAAGTTTGCCGAGCAGGGGATTGCAACATACGGGCATGCTGACGATACGCTAATGTTTGGGGAACCGTCCCGGATGGCTAATTACGCGATGCCCGGCCTGGAACTAAAGCCGGTCAGAATCGATCACTGGATTTCGCAGGGGCAAATGCTCAGCTTGCTCGGCACCCAAATGGAGATCCGGCACGTTCCGGGGCATTGCCCGGGCAACATACTTGTCTATCTGGAAAATGAGTCGGCTGCCATTGTGGGCGACGCGATTTTTGCGGGAAGTATCGGTCGCTATGATTTGCCCGGCGGGGACTTCGCGATTTTGGACAAATCGATTCGCGAGCAGATTTACACTTTGCCTGATGCTACCAAAATTTATCCCGGCCATGGGCCAACAACGACAGTTGGCGCCGAAAAACAGGGAAATCCCTTCGTTCGTGCATGAGCTACGAAACCAGTAGAGATGCCTTTTATATGGCGCGTGCGATTGAATTGGCGGGCCGGGCTTGGGGGCAGACGCACCCGAACCCCATGGTCGGTGCATTGATCGTGGAAAACCGGAAAGTGGTCGCCGAAGGCTGGCACAAAGGGCCCGGGCAACCGCACGCCGAAATTGAAGCCTTGAAGGCGCTTGACCGCAAGCGCTCGCAGGACGCAGCGCTTTACGTCACTTTGGAGCCCTGCAGCACGGAGGGCCGTACCGGTGCCTGTACCAGGGCGATCATTGAATCCGGGATCCGCAAGGTCGTCGTCGGCGCGATCGATCCGAATCCCGATCATGCCGGTCGGGGACTGGAGATTCTAAAAAATGCCGGGATTGAGGTAAGTTACGGCACTCTGGAAGAAGAGTGCAGCGACCTAAATCTCATCTTCAACCACTGGATCACGACGGCTGAGCCTCTGTTGGCCGCCAAACTCGCCATGACGCTGGATGGCAAATTCGCGGCGGCTTCCGGGCATTCGCAATGGGTGACCGCAGAAGCGGCGCGTGACGACGTAATGCATTGGCGTCGATACTTTCCGGCGATTGCCGTGGGCGCCAATACGGTGCTGCAGGATGACCCGAGTCTAACCAGCCGGATGGATGACGCCGTTTTTTGTCCCAGGCGCTTTGTCTTCGACCGGCACTTGAAAACGATGGCTGCCCAACGCATGCCCAAGCTATATAGCGATCAATTCAAAGAGCAAACCTGCGTCCTTTGCCTGAAGTCAGCGAATGCAGAGCGCAAAGCTGCGGCTCTCGATGCCGGAGTCGGGGTCTGGGAGCTTCCCGAAGATCGCGGGCACATCGACTGGACCGCTTTCCGGGAACGCTGCGCTGCCGAGACCGTTTGCGGTGTTTATATCGAATGCGGTCCGGCCTTGGCCACCGAGGTGATCGAAAACAAAAAGGCGGACTATCTTTTCATTTACAAAGCACCCAAATTTATGGCGGATTCAGCGACGCCGGGAATTGGCTCCCGGCGGGCCACCGCCTCGATGAGTGACGCCCTGCATTTGGAGAATGTACATCACGAAATTTTAGGCGACGACGTCCTGACAAGGGGAAGGTTACTGCGATGACTTCATTAATCATAGCCACAGGCAACCCGCATAAAACCGAAGAATTTGCCCAACTTCTGAACGGTACAAACTTCAGCGTGGAATCGGCCGCGTCTTGTGGTGGCATGCCGGAAGTGGTTGAAAACGGGGCGACCTTTGCCGATAATGCTCAACTCAAGGCGGAAGCGCTGCGGGCCATCGCCCCGGCAAATGCCTGGGTCATGGCCGATGATTCCGGACTTGAGGTCGATGCACTCGACGGCGCGCCCGGAATCTATTCCGCCCGCTACGCGGGCCCGTCGGCAACGGACCAGGACAATCTGGAAAAGTTGCTTCATGCCCTGGGAGATCTGCCTGAATTGGAACGAACGGCGCGCTTCCGATGTGTGCTCTGTCTCATGGGGCCCGACGGCCGGGCGCAGCTTTTCGATGGCACCTGCGCCGGTCGGATAAGTGAGGCACCCAGTGGTTCCAGCGGTTTCGGTTATGATCCGGTCTTTGTGCCCGATGGTTACAAGCGATCTTTTGCGGAACTGGGTGAAACCATCAAGGGAGAGTTGAGCCACCGCGCCCGTGCTGTTGAGACGATGCGGGGTCAGCTGTCTTCATAGGGTCGTTAGAGAGATTGGATGACAGTAGCGGCTCCGCTTGCGGATGCCGAAAGGATAGCGCCTTATACTGCTTCTAAATCATGGCCGTTGCTTGAGCTGTGCACTCCTTGGGTCCGGCAAGCTATTGGATACGATACTGGCATCCGCATCCGCATCCGTCTCCGGAAAACTACGCCGGGACAAGAGCGGAGCCGCTACGGATTTGATCCACCCCTAAAAGCCGAGTTTCGCGACGATCTCTTGAAATTCCGCTTCGATAGCGGCCTGTAGCGTAATTCGCTCCTTCGTTTTGCCATGCGTGAAGCACAATCTCTCCGCGCGAAGCATCAGACGCTGAATGCCACAGTGCGCTCGAAGAAATCTATTTTGAACACCATCACCGTGCCGGGTATCGCCTAGAATGGGATGCCTCAGATGTGCCATGTGGCGACGCAGTTGATGTTTGCGCCCGGTTCTCGGGCTTAATTCAAGGAGAGAAAAACGTGCGGTCGGGTAGCGTCCAACGGGTTCGGGCAATTCGCTTCGAGCGAGCGTACGATAGTGGGTTTGGGCGGACTGTATTTTGTCCGGGGCTTCCTCTGATTTTAGATCGTAATCAATCTCGCCCGATTCCCCCGCCCATCCCCGGACAACGGCCTGATAAATTTTGTCACAGCCTTGGTTGGCCAGTTCCTTCTGGGTGAACCGCAGGCAATCCTTGTCCAGTGCAAACAGTAGGACGCCACTTGTCGGACGGTCGAGGCGGTGACAGGGGTAAACCACCTGGCCGATCTGGTCGCGGAGCAACTGAAGGGCAAATTCGGATTCTTCCGCACTGATCGGGCTGCGATGCACAAGTAACCCGGCCGGTTTATCCACGGCAACATAGTGCTCATCCCGATAAAGTATTTTGAGTGTCGTTTGTTTCTCCATTCGCTCGTTTTGCTCAGATGGTAATCATTCAATGAAAACGAAGTTGATCCTCAGAGATTACCTTAGTGTATTTCGTATCTAGCAATGGTTTCTTCGGGTTCAAAGCCGGCAGTTCTGGTTGTGGATGATAGTGAGACGGATCGCGAGATCATCTCTATCGTCTGTGACGCGCTCGGATGTCATGTTGATTTGGCTTCCGATGGTCTGGAAGCGCTGAAACTCTACAACGGAAAATCCTACGATCTCGTTTTGGCGGACTATGTCATGGAGCCGATGAATGGCATTTACGTCGTCTCCCGGATTAAGGAGGCGAATCCGGATGCTGTTTGTTTAATCGTCACGGGTTTTCCCAACGAGGACGTACGACGTTTCGCCCATGAGGGTGGGGTGTTTGATTTGATTACCAAACCGATTCAGGCACAGGAACTCAAAGAAACCTTACGTCTGGCGCTGAATGCATCACAGGGGGCGACTGAGAAAGTCTCGGGGATCGCTTTGAGCAACCGGATGGACAATTGCGCTTTGCTTGTGGGAGAGGGGACCGAGATAAGAAAGATCCGCGAGCAAATCGCCCAATCGATAAGCAGTCAAAAACCACTTCTCATCGCGGGGCCGGGGAGCACCGTTAAAGGCGAAATTGCCCGGTTCATTCACCGGAACGGCCCTCAGGCGGGAAAGAGGATGGTCGAGGTGTCGTGCGTAGCCATGGAAGAAAGTGCCCTGCGGTACGATTTGATCGCAGAGGGGGGCGCTTGGTGTTCGCTGCTTCGTCAGGCTGAGGGCGGCACTTTGGTCCTGGATCAAATTCTCAGTCTCCCGCTCGACGTGCAGAAGGACCTTGCAGCACAGTTTGAGTCGATCTCATCGAAGATGCAGGTGCTCGTTTTGTCAGACGATTTACTTGAGGACGCTCTCGAAGAGGGCCGGATCGATGACGAATTTTATTTCAAGGTAACCATGGATCAGATTCACCTGCCACCGGGGATTCCTTTGTCGAATTGAATATTCGGGAAAACCGACTCGACAAAATCGTTCTGCCTGAGAGCCTTTTCGTTTCATTTAAACGAGCGGAATCATGCAAGAAGAGTTAAATAAGATCGTAGCAGGCGTTCGGGAGAAAGCTCCCCAGATCGCCACGCGCGCGGAATTTGAGTCCTACAAGGCCACCATTTCTGGCCCGAAAGGTTCGCTGACCGAGGTCATGAAGGGCATGGGCAAGGTCCCGAAAGAGGACAAGCCAGCCATGGGTAAGCTGATCAACGAAGCCAAGACCGCTGTCACAGCGGAATTCAAGGCTGTGGTCGAACGACTGGAAGCAGCGGAACTGGCCGCCAAGCTGGGCCCGGACATTGATCCATCACTGCCATCGCCGGATTTGAATCGAGGCACGATTCACCCGATCGCACAGGTGCGCGACGAGATGGTGAACCTGTTTCGCCGCATTGGATTTTCCGTGGCGGAAGCGACCGAAGTCGAAACCGAGCATTACTGTTTCGACGCGCTCAATATTCCATCGGATCACCCGGCCCGCGACATGCAGGACTCCTATTATTTGCCGGAGGAATTAAAGGTCGGCAACGTCAGCAAGCATGTCGACGAAAAGTACCTGCTCCGCACGCACACTTCCACGGTGCAGATCCGCACCATGCTGGAGGAGGAGCCGCCTATTCGCATCGTTGCACCCGGTCGCTGCTTCCGTCGCGACACGCCGGATGCCACCCACAGCGCCAACTTCCATCAGATCGAAGGGCTCTATGTGGACAAGGATGTCAGCCTCATGGATCTCAAGGCGACACTCGATCACTTCGTCAAAACCATCTTCGGACCGAAGGCCAAGACGCGGCTGCGTCCCAGTTTTTTCCCGTTCACCGAGCCGAGCTTCGAGATGGATTTCTTTTCACCGGATCTCGGAAAACTCAGCAACAAATGGCTGGAGATCATGGGCTGCGGCATGGTCGACCCCGAGGTCTTCAAAGCAGTCAATATCGACCCTGACGTTTACACCGGATACGCCTTCGGCATGGGGATTGAGCGCATCGCCATGATCTTACAGGGCGTTGATGACATCCGCTATTACTACCAGAATGACGTCCGCTTTCTCAAGCAGTTCGCCTAAGAGGGTTTTATTGACCGCAGAATTCGTCGAGAGCGCATGGCATATTTTGGAAATCGTTAATGGACCTGAATTAACGTCAATAAGCACAAGCACGCTCCCGAAGAACTGAAGTTTAAACAACCCATCGACCATGAACACCCATTGCATCATCAAAATTCATTTTTCAAAATGAACGTGCATCAACGTTCATTAACGGTTTAACCGATTCTCTTTCCTTCTCAGTGCGCTCAGCGCACTCTGCGGTAAATCAGATTTTATTGTTATGAAAATTTCCTACAACTGGCTTAAAAATTACATCGATCTAAACGAGACCGAGCACTCACCTGAAATATTGGCCGAAGTGTTGCCGCTGCTCGGCTTTGATATCGAGGAATACGAGAAGCTTGGCCCGCCCCCGCTTGAAAACGTCGTCGTCGGTGAAGTCGTTCGCTACGACAAACACCCGGATGCCGACCGTCTGCGTTGCTGCATTGTCAGGACGGCGGAGGAGGACGAACCGCACAGGATTGTTTGCGGGGCCAAAAACTTCGAAGCGGGTGACAAGGTGATGGTAGCGCTACCCGGTGCGGTGTTGCCCGGAAACTTCAAAATCAAGAAGTCCAAGCTCCGCGGCCAGCCCTCGGAAGGGATGATGTGTTCGGCGAAAGAGTTGAAGATCGGACAGGATCATGACGGCATCATGGTTCTCAATCCGGAGGTAAAGCTGGGCACGCCACTGAATGAGCTCTATAAGGACAGCGATACCGTCTTTGACCTGGAAATTACCCCGAACCGTGTCGATGTGCTCAGCCACCTCGGTGTGGCCCGTGAGCTGTCCGCCCGGTTTGGGCTCCCTGTGAAGTATCCGGAAGTGAAATCGAGCACGGAAAATGAAACTTCAGGCGAGCCTCTCATTTCTGCGCTGGAAGTCAGTGCGCCGGAATTCTGCCCGCATTACACCGCCATATGCATTAAGGGCGTCAAGGTAGGTCCGAGCCCGAAGTGGCTGAAAGTCGCGATCGAGGCCACCGGGCAACGTTCGATCAACAACGTCGTCGATGTGACCAACTATGTCCTGCACGAGACCTGCCAACCACTGCACGCCTTCGACGCCGCCAAAATCAAGGGAAGCAAATTGGTGGTCCGCTTGGCGTGCGAGGGCGAAGAAATCACCACGCTGGATGATGCAACGCGCAGTCTCGATGCCAGCATGGGTGTGATTGCCGATGCGGAGCGCCCGCTCGTCGTCGCCGGTGTCATGGGCTCTGTCGATGCCGAAGTGGATGACAGCACAACCGACGTGATTCTGGAATCCGCTTATTTTGATCCTTCTTCCGTACGGGCCACATCCCGTAAGCTCGGTCTGTCTTCCGATAGTTCTTACCGTTTCGAGCGCGGGATCGACCCCAGGGGCACGATCTATGCCGCCTTGCGCGCGGTGGATCTCATCCTCGAAGTCGCCGGAGGCGAAGTGGACGGGAATATGATCACCGAAGGCTCCGAACCGGCAACGATCTCAGAGGTGACGCTTCGCCCCGATCACGTACGGAAGTTTATCGGCTTCGACATTGGCAATGATGCGATGCAAGCCGTACTGGAGTCCCTGGATCTGAATGTCTCCATTCACAACGATCCCGATAATACGGAGCGCTGGGAAGTGAGCATTCCGTCCTACCGTGGCGATTTGCAGCGCGAGGTCGACCTGATCGAGGAAATCGTGCGTGTCTACGGTACCGACAAAATTCCTGAGTCCGAGGTGGTCGCCCGTGGCATCAGCGAAAATGATCACCGCATATATACAGTCAATGAGGCGGCGGCGAGTTATCTCACCGGCCAGAATTTCGACGAAGCTTTTCTTTATTCGCTGCGCGACCCCAAGGAAGTGGATGCCATCTTCGGCGAAGCCAGCCACAAGGTTTTGGCTCTCGATAATCCCCTGCAAAGCGACCAGAGCCACCTGCGCCCCACACTAATGACGGGACTGCTGGATGTGCTTAAACTGAACATCTCCCGGAGCACAGGCGCGACCCGCTTCTTCGAGCGTGGGCATGTCTACCGAGAAGTTAACGGGCAGATGGTCGAGCTGGTTTCCATCGGTTTTGTCATTCTGGCGGATCAGGTCAGCCGGGAATGGCGCCAGCGTGAAGTGGCTGATTTTTACACTGCCCGTACCATCTGCGAAAACCTTCTCGAGCTTGCCGGGCAACCCGCGGCCAAGTTGAACTTTAAGCCTTTGAACGAGTGCAAACTCTGGCAGCCGGGCCAAACCGCCGAGTGCGGTGATTTTACCAAGATGGGCTTCCTTGCCACAGCGGGGATGCTTGATGTCGCCCTGGTCAAGGAGCGCTGGGACATCACCAGTCCGGTGATTGGTGGCTCGATCCTGATGACGCCGAAGTTTTTCGAGCGTAAAGGTAAGCGGGGGCGTCACGCCGGACTCAGCAATCAACCCGCATCAACCAAAGACCTGGCCTTGATTGTCGACCGCGCCGTGCTTGGGGGACAGGTGGAAAGCGACATCGCGAAGTTCGCCAAGAAGGCCGCACAAGGTTTTAACTGCGAAAATGTCCGCATCTTCGACATCTATGAAGGTGAGGGTCTGCCCGAGGGGAAAAAGAGCCTTGCGCTCAGTATGACCTTCCGTGCGGCCGACCGCACCCTCAATGACAAGGAAGTGAACACGGCCTTCGAGGCGATACAGAAGATGATCGGCGAAAAGACGGATTATCAGGTTCGTAAGTAGCTGTTTTCCCGGCTTGTCTTTGTTTTGGCGAGCGGTCATAGCCGTCTTATAAATGTATACCACACTGGTCGTTACGGACAGCGGAACGGAGCTGTCTGAGGTCGACTTGAAAGTGATTCCGTTCGAGCAGTATCTTGCTGACTATCCGAAGCTCGGAGAGCCAAGGACGCGTATCATTAATCTCTGTGACACGGAGCGCTACCTGAGCCGCGGCTATTATTGTTCCTTGCTTGCGGAATCACGCAAGCACCAGGCTCTGCCAAGCGTCAATACGATCAACGACTTGCGCCAGTTGGAAGATGCGGAAGAGTTGCGCTTACTTTGGAGCAGCCTCGCGCCTCTTGTACCTAAGGATGTCAAAACAAAGAGGCGGCTGTTTATTTATTTCGGACAGGTGGAGGAAGCCGAATGGCTGGTATTTGGGCGCGCGGTTTTCGATCGTTTTCCGGCTCCGGCCCTGAAAGTGGTTATGCCGGATAATCAACATGGGTTTTCGGTCGAAAATCTCAGCCCGGGTGAACTGCCGAAGAGTGAGCATAAATTGTTTTACGAGCGGCTGAAGAATTTCACAGAAAAAATTTGGCGCAGCCCAAAGCGCCGGCAATACCGCTGGGACATGGCGATTCTCTATGATTCGAAAGAGGAAATGGGTCCGAGTGATGCAGAGGCGATTCAGCGCTTTATTCGTGCGGCGGGCAAGGTCGGGATTGAGGCGGGGACGATCCGTTCCTGTGATGCGGTGAATCTTGCGCAGTATGACGCACTCTTTATTCGCGAGACCACTTCTATCGACCATCCGTCGTATCGTCTGGCCCGTAGGGCTGAAAAGGAAGGGCTCGTTGTTATCGATGATCCGACTTCGATTATGCGTTGTTGTAACAAGATTTTCCTGCACGACGCTTTTTCTTACAACAAAGTCCATGCGCCACATACCCTCGTGATTGCCGATGCCGGCAAGACGACACTTGAACGCATCGAGAGTCAGATGGCATACCCCATGGTTTTGAAAATGCCGGAAAGTTCATTTTCGGCCGGAGTCTTTAAGGTTAAGGACCGTGCCGATCTCGTAGTGAAACTGGAGTCTATGCTTGAGACCTCCTCGCTCGCGCTCGTTCAGGAATACCTTTACACGGATTACGATTGGCGAATCGGTGTGCTCAACGGGCGGGCGATCTACGCCTGCAAATACTTCATGGCCCGCGGGCACTGGCAGATTTACAACCACAGCAGCAAGCAACCTCGCCACCAATCCGGGGGATTCGAGACGATCGCAACGTTTGAGGTGCCCAGGGCAGTTTTAAAGGCTGCACTAAAAGCCTGTTCCATCATTGGAAACGGTCTTTACGGCGTTGATATCAAGGAGCAGGATAAACAGGTCTATGTTATCGAGGTGAATGACAATCCGAGTATCGAGCACCGGATCGAGGACCGTTATCTGGGCGACGAGCTCTACATGATGATCATGCAGGAGTTTGCCGACCGCCTGGAGCAGCGTGGGCGCAATTGAAAGAGGGATTTAAAGTGAAGCTTTCGTTTAGCTTTTTCAGAGTCTCGTCCCCTCCTGGGCTTTCGAAGAGGAGCGCCGAAGTCCTTAGTCCTGGTTGTGTGTTGGCTAATTATCGGAGTTTTGCGGATAAAGCCTTCGGCGACGCAGGAAATGCGATAGAAAAACTTATTTGAAGCACTATTTGTTATGGGAACGGGGATTGTGATTCGCGAGGCCTTGCGGGATGACCTAGACGCCTTGGTGGAACTGGAGAACGCCTGTTTCGCTACGGATCGTCTCAGCAGACGATCTTTTCAGAGGTGGCTGAAAGGGGAGCACTCGGTTTTTCACGTAGCAACATCGGGAGATGCGCTGGTCGGCTACGGCCTGGTTTTGCTTCACAGTGGCACTCGTTTGGCACGATTGTATTCGATTGCTGTGGCTCCGGCAGTTCGTGGCAAGGGAATTGCACAGCAGCTTCTCGGGAAGTTGGAAGAAGCGGCAGAAGACGAGGATCGTTTCTTCATGCGCTTGGAAGTCGCCAAGGAAAATTCCGCTGCGGTCCGGCTTTACGAAAAGCTTGGTTATTCGGTTTTTGATGAGTGGGAGGACTACTATGAGGACCATTCCGATGCTCTACGGATGCAAAAACGCATTCGCTTTCCGGAATACACCCGGTACGAACCGCGCATTCCCTGGTTTGCCCAATCGACTTCCTTTACCTGCGGTCCGGCATGCTTGTTGATGCTGATGTCGGCGGCGGACCCACAGATCGAAATCAGCCGTGCACTGGAGTTGGACCTCTGGCGTGAGGCGACCACGATCTACATGACTTCGGGCCATGGCGGCTGCCACCCGGTGGGATTGGCTCTTGCCGCGCAAGCGCGAGGGTTCCACGCAGAGGTGCGCTTAAGCCTTCTCAGTACTCCATTTTTGGAGGGTGTTCGCGCCACTCATAAAAAAGAGGTCCTCGATTTGGTTCACGAGCAATTTATGGAACGCGGTCGTGCCTCACGTCTGCCGATCGTGCATGAGGCGGTTTCGATTTCCCAACTGGAAAGCTGGTTGACAGAAGAGGCTCTGGTCATGGTTCTAATCAGCAGCTATCGCTTGAATAACGACAAGGCACCGCATTGGGTTGTTGTTACCGCACAGGATGAGCTTTGCTTCTATTTGCACGATCCGGATGTGGAAAAACTGACTCGTAGCAGCCTTGACTGCCAGGATATCCCCATCGCAAAACAGGACTTTGGCAAGATGCTGATTTATGGCAGTAACCGTTACAGCGCGGCAGTCGTTCTGCACCGTTGATAGAAACTACGGAAGGTTTCCCTGTGCTCTATTCTGAAGTCTGGGGTTGCGGTGGAGGGGAGAAGCCTTTGATCTTTCCCGCTCAATTTCACCATTATGAGCGAAACACCACATATCGATATCGACTACGTTGCGAATCTGGCGCGCATCGAACTTTCCGACCAAGAAAAGAAGAAGCTGGGCGGCCAGCTTGACGATATTCTCGGCTACTTCGAAAAACTGAATTCGGTAAACGTCGACGGCGTCGAGCCATTGGCGCATGCCCACGCCGTAAACAATATCTGGCGCGAGGGCGACGAGCCCGGGCCCACTTACAGCCCTGAAGTGTTAACCGGAATGGCCCCCGAGTCACGCGACAACCAAGTGGTCGTGCCGAAGGTCGTGGAGTAACCCCCCGTCTTAATCGTAATCTTACTCTTTTTCTTAATCTAAAGAATAGGGTGGGGATTACGATTAAGAGCAAGATTACGATTAAGCATTACTATCACACGTATCCCGCATCTCGAAACATGCCCGAAACTTATTTTAAAACCATCGCCGAACTCTCCGCCGTATTGGAAGCGGGGGAGTTGACTTCGGTTCAACTTACTCAGGCCGTCATCGACCGCACTGCCGCCGTCGACGAAAAGGTCAAAGCCTTTCTGTCCTACGACGCTGGAGACGCACTCGCCCAGGCCAAGGCCTCGGATGAGCGCCGCGCTGCCGGTAAGGCCCTCAGCAAGCTCGACGGTATTCCGGTAGGGATTAAGGACGTACTCGCAGTGAAAGATCAACCGCTTGGTTGCGCGTCGAAAATGTTGGAAAACTACGTTTCGCCTTACGATGCGACCTGTGTGGCCAAGCTCAGGGAAGCCGGTGCGATCATCTGGGGGCGGCTCAACATGGACGAGTTTGCCATGGGTTCTTCCACGGAAAATTCGGCCCATCAAACCACCGCCAATCCCTGGGACCTGGAAACCATTCCCGGCGGCTCTTCCGGTGGCAGTGCGGCGGCGCTGGCAGCCGGCGAGGCCATCGCCACCCTGGGTACCGACACCGGCGGTTCGATTCGCCAGCCGGCGGCTCTCTGCGGGGTGGTTGGGATGAAGCCGACCTACGGCATGGTTTCCCGTTACGGACTTGTGGCTTTTGCCTCCTCCCTGGACCAGGTCGGGCCCTTCGCCCGCACGGTGGAGGACGCCGCTATCCTGTTGGAGGCCATGCTGGGCAAGGATGATCTCGATTCCACCTCAATTGCGCCGCAGGGCGACACCGACTATGCGGCCGCGCTGAAGGAAAAGAAGGGGCCCTGGAAGCTGGGCGTGCCCCGAGAATTTTTCGGCGAGGGAATCGATCCTGAAGTGAAGGCGAATATCGAACAGGCGATCGACTGGTACAAGTCGCAGGGCTGCGAGATTGTCGACATCTCGCTTCCGCATTCCGACCTGGCGGTGCCGGTCTATTACATTGTGGCGACAGCCGAGGCCTCGTCCAATCTGGCCCGTTTTGACGGGGTGCGTTACAGCCATCGCAGCGAAGAGGCCAAGGACGCGCTCACGCTGTTCACCAAGAGTCGGGGCGAGGGCTTCGGCGATGAAGTGAAGCGTCGTATCATCCTGGGCACTTACGTCCTCAGCTCGGGTTACTATGATGCCTACTACAAGCGGGCGCAAAAAGTGAGGCGCTTAATCCTCGGCGATTTCGAAAAAGCTTTCGAGCAGGTGGATGCCATCCTGACACCGACGTCGCCGACGCCCGCATTCAAGCGAGGCGAGCGGGCCGACGATCCGCTGGCCATGTATCTCAGCGATGTTTACACGATCTCCGTCAATCTCGCAGGTCTGCCCGCGATCTCGGTGCCCAGTGGCTTTACCGAAAGCGGGCTGCCCGTCGGCCTGCAGGTCATCGGAAAAGCTTTCGGCGAAGCCGATATGTTCGCCGTGGCCCACGCCTTCGAACAAGGCCATGACTACCACAAACAAACACCTAATCTTTAAAAGGAATTGATTAACCGCAGAGTTCGCTGAGGGCACAGAGAGATGTGGAGTAGAGAGAAGGTAATACTATGGGAGAATTAAGTGAGACAATTATCGGAGCCGCAATTGAGGTGCACCGAGAACTGGGGCCTGGGCTTCTGGAAAGCACTTATGAGGCTTGCTTGGCGCATGAGTTAAACTTGCAGGGGATTAAAGCTGTTCGTCAGAAAAAGCAGCCTATTTATTACAAAGGACTAGAGATCGATGAAGCCTATCGCATCGACGTCATCGTTGAAGATGAGATCATTCTGGAACTAAAAGTAGTGGATGAATTCAACGATATTCACCTCGCCCAATTGCTGACCTATTTAAAGCTTTCCGGCTGTTCTCTTGGATACCTCATTAACTTTAACGTGCCACTTTTGAAAAACGGCATCAAACGTGTCGTGAACAATCATACAGAACTCTAATGCTCCTGTTCTCCTCCGCGCTCTCCGCGAACTCTGCGGTTTAAAAAATATTCTCTTCATTCATGGACTACGAAGCAGTTATCGGACTTGAAATACACGTGCAGATTAAAACCCGCACGAAAATGTTCACCGCCGCGCCCTACGAATACGGCGCGGCGCCCAACACGCTGATCGATCCGGTCGTGCTCGGATTGCCCGGCACGCTGCCGGTGCTCAATCACGAGGCGATCGAGAAGTGTGCCAAACTCGGACTCATGCTCGGCTGTGAGATCGCCGAGGTCTGCAAGTGGGACCGTAAGAACTATTTTTATCCGGACTCGCCCAAGAACTACCAACTGACCCAGAACGATCAGCCACTCTGCCTCGGTGGCGAGGTCGAAATCGAGTTGGCCGATGCCGCCCGCAATGCCGCCGGGGAGCACCGCTGGGTGAAGCTCAATCGTATCCACCTCGAGGAGGACCCCGGCAAGCTGACCCACGAATCCTTCGATACCCTGATCGACTTCAACCGGGCGGGCGTGCCGCTGGCCGAGATTGTGACCGAGCCGGACATGAGTTCCTCCGCCGAAGCGGTCGCCTTCCTTAACGCACTGCGCAATCTTATCATCTACGCCGGTATCTCCGACTGCGATATGGAGAAGGGGCAGCTACGCTGTGACGCCAACGTCTCGCTCCGTCCGAAGGGAAGCAAAGAACTCGGTACCCGCACCGAGATGAAGAACCTCAATTCGATCTCCAATGTCAAGGCCGCCATCGAATACGAAATCGAGCGCCAGACGGATGTGCTGGAGTCGGGCGATCTGGTGGTTCAGGAGACCCGCCGCTGGGATGTCGACCAGGGGATCAGTTTCTCGCTCCGCAGCAAGGAAGAGGCCCATGACTACCGCTACTTTCCGGATCCGGACCTGATGCCGGTCGAAATGGACCGTGCCCGTGTCGATGCCTTGAAGGCCGAGTTGCCGGAGCGCCCCTTCGATAAGCAGCGCCGTTTTGAGAAGGAATTCAACCTGCCTTATACGGTGACCACGGTGCTTTGCCCGAACCGTGAACTCAGCGAGTTCTTCGAGACGGCCTTGGAAACGCACAACTCACCCAAGCTGGTGGCCAACTACGTGGCCAACGATCTTCTGCGCGAACTTTCCGCTGGTTCCGACCACGGCTCACAGAACCTGAAAGTCAGCGAGTGCAAGCTCACACCGGCCCACATCGGGACACTCGCCAAGATCATCGATGAAGGAGTCATCTCCAAACAGATCGCGAAAGAGGTCTTTACCGAGATGTTTGCCACCGGAGAGATGCCTGACGCTATCGTGGAAAAGAAGGGACTCAAACAAAGCAACGATTCCGGCGAGATCGAAGCGCTCTGTCGGGAGGCCATTGCCAACAACGAGAAGGCGGTCAACCAATACAAGGACGGTAACGAGAAAGCGATCAACGCCCTCAAGGGGCCGGTCATGAAGGCGACCAAGGGCAAGGCGAACCCGGCGATGCTCGACCAGTTGCTGAAGAAGCTGATCGACGAGGGGTAGGGAATTAATTGATCGCCGATGAAGCCTTTGCGTCTATTAGCTGTAGTAGTTTGTTTTACTACTTTGGTTTGTTACTCTTTTGCGCAGTTGGAAACCAAGCAGTTTGACGTAAACTACTATCACTTAATCTCTTTGGATCCTGTAAGTTCGAGTAAAAAGAAACTCAATCACTCCGAAGGGGAGGGCAACCCAGAGCACTGGAAGGAACTTAGCAAAGATGACCTTTCCATGATAGATTGGTTGGAAAATCTAGGAGTTCCTTTTTGTCGAGTTGATGGTGCTAGTTTGGTCTATCACAAGCAAAGAGAACTGTACGAGGCGATAAAAGCTGGAGAGGAAAATTTGGGAGTCATCGAGGTTACGAATACACCTACTAACCTGGGTATTTTAGAGTACAGGCTGATATCTAAGACAAATGCCTACCTGCGAGGAAATAATCGTGCTTCTGAACAGATTCGCATAGAAGGCTTTCCAATGCCGCATGAAATAGGGCCACCTTCATTTATCGGTTTGGATGATAGTGAAGTTATTCAGCTTATAAATGACTGGGAACAAATACTTCCCGAGCTGTCTTTACATTCGGTCCAGAAAAAGGCTAATCAGAGTGGAAGGGCCTTATACGTCCTTTACGGCCCCAAGTGGGATCGAGATAGGGGATTTTGGAAACTTAATGAGGGTTGGTTGAGATTTTCAAAAGAAAGGTGGTCCAATCTTTACGAATCGAATGTTGTGAGAGAAGAGATTCTATCTATGGAAAGTTCTGAGGTTCATATTTCATATCTCTCTGGACTAAGACCTAATGGAGTAGTTGTTGGTGATGGTTTAAATGAGGAAGAATTCTCGTCGTTAGTTAACGCATTGGGTAAGGTAGGAAGAATTAATTTCCAAAAGGATTATGTTGTCACAGGACAGCGTGCACGGAGTTCTCTTGAACGTGTGAAGGTATTGGAAAATGGTTATTTGCTATTTTTTGAGGGTGGCTTCCAAGTTACATGTTCAATCCATGATGATGTGCTTCGAATCAACCAAGTGATGTATTTTGGTTATTAGTTAAGTCTTATTTATTAAAATGGTATATACAGACATGAAGTGTACTGCCTATGCTTCATAAGTTTTGTCGGAAAACGCAGATATAAATGCTTAACCGTACTGCCACTGCTTTTTGACAAAGTCGATTGCCTTACGAATTGCCGGGCCTTGGTGGGCCCCTTGTAGCAGGTGTCCGTAGAACCAGGCGGTATCGAGTTGTACCGGGACGTCCGCATTCTCCAGCGCCGCCTTCATCATGCGGGCATTCTTGTGTTGGACGAGTATGTCGAGCCGCGCATGGTAGAGAAAGACAGGGGGATGTTCTGGTGTGACATGGTTGATCGGTGAGGCCTCCTTCCAAGCCTCGGGAAATTCCTGGGGTGAACCGCCAATGAACGGGGTAATAAGCGGGCTCTTCGGGTAAAGGGAAAAGTCAACGGGCGCCCCGCCGGCGACAACGACCGAAATTTTCGGGCCTTCCGGATCGGGGATTTCGGCGGCAAGGAGGGCGAGGTGTGCGCCGGCCGAATATCCCAAGGTAATGCAACGACTGGTATCGAGGCGATAGTGCTCGGCATTGTCCTGCAAATACCGGAGTGCGGCGTGGACATCATTGAGTTGGGCGGGGTAGTGATGCTTCGGTGCCAAACGGTAGTTGATGTTAAAGGCGGCGATACCCGACTCGGCAAGTTGCTTGGAGACTGCGGTCATATCACTCCGGTCGCGGTTGCTCCATCCGCCGCCATGCATTAAGACCGCAACAGGAAAGGGGCCGTTGCCCCTTGGCAGGTAAAGGTCGCCCTGTTGGCGAATTCCCCCGTCGTCCACGTAAGGGATATCGGTTTGTGGAGTGGGTACTTGTTTGGTCGTGGCGCAGGCAGTCATCAGGAGCAGGGCGAAACCGGAGATGGAAAGTGGAAGTACATGAGTTGGCATGTGAAAATAGGTTTATAAAATGCAAATATTCGACTTGTTCGGGTAGCCGAAAGCCTTCGCTTTTGGTTCGCGCGCTTACGGACCTGCCTTGCCCTATCGACCAAAGCCGAAGGGCTTCGGCTAGGTTTGACCGAGTATCTTAGCCTAGTCGCGAACACGATAACCGGTTTTCAAAAGAATATAAGAAAAGATCGTACCAAAAATGAGAAAGAGCAGACCGCCGAAGAAGCCGGCTCCCGCCGGGACATCGGCGTATCCCGTCATGGCGTAACGCAGTTCACTGACCAGGTAGAGAAGCGGATTAAACATGGCCACCGTATCCCAGGGAGGCGGCAGCATCTTGATCGAGTAAAATACGCCGCCAAGAAAGGTGAGCGGCAGGATGATAAAGTTGGGCAGCAAGTTCACCTGTTCGAATCCGGTGGCGAGGATACCGACGCAAAGTCCCAGCGCCCCGAAGCTGGCTGAAGCGAGCAGGATCATCAACAGCGTGAGCGGAGGATTGGCCAAGGTGCTTGCGCCCATCAAAGTCGCCACCAGCCAAATCGTCGAACCGATGCATAACCCGCGAACCGAGGCCGAAGCAATATAGGCGAACGTAATCTGAAGGGGAGAGAGCGGGGAGGCCAACAGGTCGGTGATCGAGCCGTGGATCTTGTTCAGGAGGAAGGAAAAACCGGAATTCATGAACGCGTTCATCACCACGGACATGATGATTAGCCCCGGGACCAGAAAGTCGGCGTAGGGAACGCCTTCGATTTCCTTGAGCCGGTCTCCCAGTGAATAACCGAAGACGAGAAACCAAAGGACGGTGGTAAGGACAGGGCTGAGGATGGAGCCCATGAACATGCTGAGGAATCGTGAAATCTCCCGCCTGAAGAGTCCGTAGGTGCCGTAAATGCCGCGGTTCTTTTTCGCCTGCGTTCGCACTTCGTTCAGTTTCTCCAAGCCTTTTTGTTGAAGCTCGGTGCTAACCGAGGGCGCTGTGACGTCTGGTTTGAGCGGATGCTCTGAATCCCCGGCGGCACGATTCTCCGCGACAATACTTTTGAAAATAGCTTCGATTGACCGGCGAACCGTCTCGACATGGGCGACCTGACAGTCCGGCAGCGTCCCGATGCGCTCGAGCACGGCGGACAAACGTCGACCACCGGTCGCACCGGTCACCATCACGACGCGGTTTGCTTCCGCTTCAGCGATCGCGTCGTGGGCGGCGAGTGCCTCTGCCTCGGCATTCGATAAGGTTCTGGAGAGCTCAAGCACGTGATGCGAAGCCCCGTATTTTCGACGCAGTCCGGCATTGGAATCAATTTCCACCAGGCGGCCCTGATCAATCACGCCGATTCGGTCGGCCAGTTGCTCGGCTTCCTCCAGGTAGTGGGTGGTCAGGACAATGGTGACGCCGGCATCCCGCAAATCGCGGATGTAGTCCCAGAGTTTGTCACGCAGGTCGACATCGACGCCGGCAGTGGGCTCGTCGAGAAACAGAATGGCAGGACGATGGGCCAGGGCCTTGCAGATCATCAAGCGGCGTTTCATACCACCGGACAGATAGCGGGAGTTGTCCTCTGACTTTTCCAGAAGCGAGAAATCCCGCAGCAATTCATCGTGGACCGGGCTTTTAAACGGCACGCCGAAGTAGGAGGCCTGATAGATCAAGGTTTCCCGGGTTGTGAAAAAGCCGTCGTAGTTGAGCTCCTGAGGCACCAGGCCGATCAGCTGACGCGCCAGCTTGGGCTCTTTAACCACATCGTGCCCGCCCACTTTGATCGAGCCTTCGAAGCTACGGGCAAGTCCGGTAACACAGCCGATCAGAGTGGTTTTACCGGCACCATTCGGGCCAAGCAGGGCAAAGATTTCTCCCGGCGCGATTTCCAAATCGACATCGTTCAGCGCGGTAAAGTCACCGAAACGCTTGGACAGGCCGCGAATTTGCAGAATGGCATGGTTGGAAGCCGGCATCGTTTGCGGAGTCGCCTAGTACAGTTTTTCGATCTGGCGAGCCAGCTTGACGTCCTTCTCGGTCACCTTGCTGCCGGCATCGTGGGTGGTCAGGCTAAAACGAACCTTGTTGTAAACATTTTCAATTTCCGGATGGTGGTTCATCTCTTCAACCTCGAAGGCGAGGCGCATGAGAAAGCTCATCGCATCGCGAAAACTCTCGAAAGTGAACAGCTTGGTCAGCTTGTCCTTTTCAATTTCCCAGCCCTCCAGATCGCTTAGGGCCACTTCGAGTTCGGTTTCAGTCAGTGCATGCATTCGTCTATCGTGGAAGAGAAAGCGAAGGAGTCAAATTGAGGATCCGGGAGAGGGCTCTTGTCACAGCCTACCGCGTCAATTCCTCGAGCTGTTCCAGTTCCTCGTAAGCCTCCAGAATTTGATTTTCCAGTGATTCCAGTTTTTTCGCATCCGCCAACGGATCATTGTCCGAGCTTTGGTAGTATTCCGCTGAAGCCATGCGGTTTGATAATGCGTTCATCTCTGCTTCCATGTTTTCGATTTCTGCAGGCAGGGTTTTGAGAGCTTCGCGTTCTTTATTGGAAAGTGTGCGCTTGGGTATGTCCGGCGTGGCTGCTTGTGGTGACGGAGCCGTTTTTTCCTTCGCTTTCTTTGGCTGGCCGACTTTCGCGCGATGGTTTTCCAGCCAGGTATCACAGCCACCGACGTATTCTTCGATGCGCCCGTCGCCCTCAAGCGCGATCGTGCTGGTGACCACATTGTTCAAAAAGCTTCGGTCGTGACTGACCATGAGTAGGGTGCCGCTATATTCCAGCAAGCGCTCTTCCAGCAGTTCCACGGTTTCGATGTCGAGGTCGTTGGTTGGCTCGTCGAGCACGAGCACGTTGGCAGGCTGAAGAAACAACTTGGCCAGTAAGAGGCGGGCCCGCTCGCCACCGGAGAGTTTGGTGATGGGCGACCGGGAAACGTGTGGGGTAAAGAGAAAGTCCTGAAGGTAGGAGAGAATGTGGCGCGGCTTGCCATTAATACAGACCATCTCACCGGCGGGATGCACGTTTTCTGCCACGCTTAGTTTCTCGTCCAATTGAGCGCGGTGCTGATCAAAATAGGCCACCTCGAGCTTCGTCCCGTGGGTCACCGTGCCGCTGCCCGGGTCGATTTCCTTCAACAGGAGGTTGAGTAGGGTGGTTTTTCCCGAGCCATTGAGGCCGACGATTCCGATCTTATCCCCACGCCAGATCGTGGTGCTGAAGTTCTCGATAAGTGGCTGGTCGTTCCACGTATAACTAATGTCGTCGACCGAGATGACCTTGCGCCCGGAGAGCTGTGCGTCGCTGAGGTCGAGTTTGGCCTTGCCCTGCAGGTCCCGACGTTGGGCGCGCTCTTCCCGCATCTTTTTGAGGGAGCGCACGCGGCCCTCGTTACGGGTACGCCGGGCCTGAATGCCTTTTCGAATCCAGACCTCTTCTTCCGCCAGTTTTTTGTCAAAGACGGCCTGTTGTTTGGCTTCTCCAGCCAGGAGTTCCGCCTTGCGTTCCAGATAGGTATCATAGTCGCACTCCCAGCGGGTCAGCTGGCCGCGGTCGAGGTCGAGTATCTTGTTCCCCACGCGTTGGATGAATGCGCGGTCGTGCGAGACAAAGAGGAGGGCGATATCGGTCTTACGCAGGAATTCTTCCAGCCACTGAATGCCCGGAATATCAAGGTGGTTGGTGGGTTCATCCAGCAGAAGAATATGGGGCTCGGCGATCAACGCCCGGGCCAGCAGCGTGCGGCGCTTGTTGCCGCCGGAAAGCGAAGCGAATTCCAGGTCTCCGTCCAATTCGACGCGGTCGAGAATGTTTTCCACCTTATGCTCCAGGGCCCAGCCATCGGTTTGATCGAGCTCGTGCTGTAAATCGTCGAGCTGTGCGGCAACGTTTTCATCCTCCGGGCGCTCGCCGATCTCGTGCAGCAGATGGTGGTATTGGGCAATGGTTTCGGCCGCCTGTCCGAGCCCCTGAGCGACGATCTCAAAAACCGTGCCGTCAAGTGCCGTCGGTACCTCCTGTTCAAGTTTGCCCACACGTAGATTGGGGATCGATTCAATTTCACCCTTATCCGGCTGAACTTCCCCGTTCAGAATACGGAGCAGGGTGGACTTGCCCTCGCCGTTGCGCCCGAGCAGGCAGATGCGCTCGCGCTTGGCGATAGTGAGCCCGGCGTCATCAAGTAACTTGGGGCCGCCGAATGAGACGGTGAGATTGCGATAGCTTAGAAGCACGTTGGATAAAGAGTGAAGGATAGGTCGGTGAAGCATCCGACTGGATCATGGATGCCGACGCTGCGACTGAACAAGGTGCTTGTCCACTTTTCAAAACAGCAATTTTGATCTCCATTGAAAACGCAGGTTTCTGTCGCGAACTTGCGCCCGCAAGGTCGAAATTCCTCTCTAAATGCGAATCGACGGCACTCGCGTGCCATCGCTACAGTCGATCGGTAATGATCAAACCTTTTCTAATCCGGCACTACTTCGCGCCGCGAAAATTGACGCGATCCACTGAATCCAGCACGGCCAGGGGCACTCCTCTTAGATTGATGGCGATAAAATTATCTTCATGGAGGCGGCCCTCGGCTGCCGTGAATTTACGGCCTGATCTTTTGAGGGAGATGCTCCGGATCAAATCATTACCGCTGTAAAACTCGACCACATCGAAACCAGCGGGAAACTTGTATTCCCTTTCGAAGGAAAACTCCAAATGGTAGGCGCGATAGGCAAAATCATTGATCTGCTTTGTTTCGCTACTGATTTTATGCTCCCTTTGAACTTCGACCGCACGCAATGTGATCCCCTGGGTGCGAATCTCCAGGGGGATGTTATCGACGGTAAATTTAAAATCGGTTTTTACCAGAGAGAGCTGCTCAAGTATCGACTCTTTGGCATCGATTGCGGGGAGGGGCGAAAGAAACAGGGGGAGGAGCAATAGACCAATATAACGCATGAACAAGACGTTATTGTAAAATGGCTTAAAGTCAACATCACCGGAACCTGTGAACTCTCCGCAGAGGATTCAGGATCGTCGTAATACATGAGGTAAGATGACGGCAGAGGACTGCCGTGGCTACAGCAGCGATGTTATTCCACGGTCTATGCTGTTTTGTCGTTGAAACTGACAAATTGGCTGATGCAGGTTTGCTCTTTTAGGAACAAACGATTCCTATTGGTCTTTCATGGAGCAACCCAACAATCCTCTGCACGGCTACACCCTGAAACAAATCGTGGTGAGCCTGTCCGATTACTATGGCTGGGAGTATCTCGCCGAAGAAATACCCATCCGCTGCTTCATGTTTGATCCTTCGGTGAACAGCAGCCTGAAGTTCCTCCGAAAGACACCCTGGGCGAGGAAGAAGGTGGAAGACCTTTTCGTCTACACGCTGAAAACCTACGGTTAACTTCTGAGTGGCGCGATAGTAAGATGAACCCCTTGTGGTCGCATGCTTTAACCGATTGCCTGAAACGGGCACCACTGCTTGTGGATAATCTGCCCGAAGCGGCGCAATTCGATCGCAGGATGTTGGGTCCTGTCGACAGCACACTTGAGTTGAATGCCAAACAAAAGCTGGGACATCTCTACGAGTCGGCTTTGGAGGCCTTGTTGCGTGAGTCACGAAAGGTCGATCTTCTCGCTTCGTCCCTGCAGGTGGTGGATGCTTCGGGGCGGACCTTGGGCGAAATGGACTACCTGCTTCGCGACCGGGCCAATTCCGGAGCCATTCACCTCGAACTGGCAGTGAAGTTTTATCTCGCGCATCATTCCGCTACCGGGTGGAGCTATCCGGGCCCGGACCCCAAAGACGATTGGTACGGTAAGCTCGAGCGTATGCGGGACCATCAATTGCAACTTTCCAAGCTGGCGGTCGCGAAGGAAATTCTCCGTAATCGTTACGAGATTGAAACGGTCTCCGTACAGCAACTCATTTACGGTCGCCTTTTTCTCCCGTTCGATCGGGGTGACTGTCCGATGCCGGACTTACTTTCGCCGCAGGCATCACTGGGGCGCTGGCTCTATGTCAATCAGCGGGCGCAAATGCTACCTTCCTTGAGCGAGGTCCACTTGTTGCCCAAGGCCTTGTGGCCGGTCCAGGTCAGCGAAGCGCTCTTGCAAACAATGCCCAGGGTGACGGTTGCCGAACTGGAAGCAAAGGCGCAGGCACGTTGCGTCATGTTTATTCTGCCAGATTCGGCGGCGCCCGTCTTTCTGGTTCCGGACCATTGGCCGGGCCGGGACTTTGACATTCACGGATGAATCGCTCAAGAAACGAGTAATGACTTCCAAGATTGAATCCATGCTAAAAGAGGCAACGGGCGCCCGGCGAGTCGGCGGATCGGAGCAGCTGCAAAGCCTTTGGAGTGGCTACGGATCCATCATACGCTATGAGCTGGAGGAAGCGCGTTGCGCCACCGCGATTGTCAAGCAGGTGAGTCCGCCGAAGAGTGGGGCACATCCACGCGGGTGGAACACGGATCGTTCGCATCAGCGCAAACTGAAGTCTTATCGGGTTGAAGCCGAGTGGTATCGTAATTTTTCCGAAAGTTGTGAGGCGTCCTGTCGTGTGCCCCGTTGCCTGGCGGTGGAACAGGATGGCGATGAGTTGCTGCTCGTGCTCGAAGATTTGGACGCAGCCGGCTTCGGTCACCGGCGCACTCGTGTCAGCGATCATGAATTGGCGGCATGCTTATCCTGGTTGGCTCATTTTCATGCGACCTTTCTGCATGTGGCAGCAGATGGCTTGTGGCCGGTTGGTACCTACTGGCATTTGGAAACTCGCCCCGATGAGCTTGCAGTCCTTCGTCAAGAAGATGCCGGATTGGCTGAAGCCGCGGAAGGTATTGATCGGGTGCTCCGGGCCGCGCGCTTTCAGACGCTGGTTCATGGCGATGCCAAACTGGCGAACTTTTGCTTTTCACCCCATGACGCTTCCGTGGCGGCGGTTGACTTCCAGTATGTCGGCGGCGGTTGCGGGATGAAGGACGTGGCTTATTTTATCGGCAGCTGTCTGGGGGAGGACGACTGCGCGGCAAAAGAATCCGTTTTGTTGGACCTTTATTTTTCGGCCTTGGGTGCAGCGATGCGTCAGCGTGGCATAGAGAGGGATATTGATGCGCTTGAGTCGGAGTGGCGCTCGCTTTATCCGGTCGCCTGGACTGATTTTCACCGCTTTCTGAAAGGATGGAGCCCCGGGCACTGGAAGTTGCATCGTTACAGTGAGCGTCTGGCTTCGGAGGTTGTGGAAGAATGGAAGAAAGGAAACCTGCCATGCGATTAAACGAAGAACAATTGCTGGATCTTTCGGGATACGCGGCAAGCGCGGCACGTAAGGCCGGTGCCTTGATCTCGGATTATGCCAAACGTGAGGTCGAAGTTATGCATAAGTCGGGTGGAGACAGTCTTGCCTCACAAGTTGTCACCGAAGTAGACGAACTCGCCCAGTCGATCATTCTGGAAGAACTTAGATCGAGCGTTCAGGACTACGACCTCGCCCTGTTGACGGAGGAACTGCAGGACGACGGCAGTCGCCTGAAAAAGGACTATTTCTGGTGTATCGATCCCATGGATGGCACGCTTCCGTTTACCAGAGGGACGCCCGGTTATTCAGTCGCCATCGCCCTGGTAGCTCGTGACGGCTGTCCTATGATCGGAGTGGTTTATGATCCGGTGGAAAAGCGTTTGTATCAGGCAGTCCACGGTCAGAGTGTTCTCATCGACGGGGAGGTTTGGCAGCTAACTTCGCCCCAGCCCCGATCCGGGGCAGTGCTGCGCTTTTACTGTGATTGCACCTTCGAAGAAAATCCGGAACGGGAATCCCTGAGTCGACAGATGCGGGACTTCGCCAAAGCAGAAGGCTATGCAGCCGGTGAAGTCATTATCGGTGGCGGGGCGGTTCTCAATGCCTGCCATGTCCTTCTGCATCGACCGGCAGTTTATTTTAAACGTCCCAAGGCGAAAACCGGGGGCGGCTCTTTTTGGGACTTTGCGGCAACGGCCTGTCTCTTTAACGAGGCCGGTGCGCAGGTCAGTGATTTTTCAGGTCGAACACTGGAGTTGAACGATCCGAAGCGGAGCTTTTTCAACCATTGCGGTGTCTGCTTTACCACCGAGTCCGGGTTGACGGCAAAGCTGGGCGCTTTTTTTAGTTAGGTGGCGGATACCTGTGACCCTCTTTTATCGGTGAGATGAAACCCAGAAACAGAGTTGGCTATTCGTATTTTCCTGTGGAAGGATCGGATCTGCAGTAACCATCGATATTCTGAAGATCGCCCCAGTGTTCGTCCGTCGTCGGGGGATTCACATGTCACGGCGTAGTCTAACGAAGACGGATCACACGACCCGGCGTAGTTTAAGCAACGAACGTGAGTCGATCCGGAGCATATCTGCAGAATCGTGCGTGGTTTGTGCTGTGCTGGAGCGCTAGGCTCACGAGTCGGGGGATGAATCCACCCGACGACTCAGGAACGCGTCCACGATGTCCTGGGGAAGCTTTATTTCGTCTCGTTTGCCGCGACGGTCTCGATGCCTTGTTCGGTGATGGTGATGCGTCGTTGTTTGTAAAGTGCGCCGATGGCCTGTTTGAAGGCCTTTTTCGAGCAGTCGAATGTCTCGCGGATCGACTCCGGGCTGCTCTTGTCATTGAAGGGGAGTCGCCCGCCGGCCGTTTCCAGCTGTGTTAAAATCTGCTCGGCCAGTGGCTCCACCCGTTTATAACCGGCAGGATCGCGGCGCAGATCAATCTTACCACCCGAGCGCACTTTTTTAACGTAGCCGGTAAAGCGGTCGCCTTCTTCCAGCTTGTCGTTGGTCTCCGAATGGTAGAGCAGCCCTCGGTGTTTCTTGTCGACAATCGCTTTATAGCCGAGCGGGGAATCCCCGTAAATCAAGACATCGACGGGGTCGTTCGCCTCATATTCCGGCGGTTCCGGTGAGATGTGGCGATGCAGTCGCGTCGAGGCAACGATTCGATTTGTGTGCTCGTCCAGATAGATGGCCACGACCAGTCCGTCGCCTGTCTTGATCGAGAAGTTGCCCTGTTCGCGGTAGGGCAGCAAAAGGTCCTTGCTCAAGCCCCAGTCGAGAAAGGCGCCGACGTTCGGCTTGACCCCGATGACCTCGAGATAGGCAAACTCGCCGACCTGCCCCTTGGGTGTTTCGGTGGTCGCGACCAGGCGGTCTTCTGAATCGCAGTAGATGAATACCTCAACGGTCCCGCCGACCAGCATGTCCATGGTGACGTAACGCTGCGGCAGAAGGATATTGCCGAGTTCTCCGCCGTCGAGATAGAGCCCGTGATCGACCGCATCGACGATGGTTAACTCATTGAATTTTCCGATTTCTGCCATGGTAGGAGGGTCGCTGATGCGCGAGAAAGCACAAGTGTTCATTTGGCGGGACTCGCGTTGACTCTGTAGTGCCTTCCCTAGCGAACGGCCCATCGCCGTCGAGGCGATGACTACGAAATTTCGTAAGGCTGCGCGACGACGCATGGTCGTTCGAGTGGAGGTTGGCGTCCCGTCTTCAGGCGGCAAATGTATGTGGTATAACCGCCTAAAGGCGGAACTCAACTGGTTGACCACGGCCTCGAGAGTGGTTTGCTCTTTTGTATGTCCTTCGTTCCAGGCAAGCCTTCGCGTATTCTCCTGCTGAGTGCTTATCATTCCAGAAGCCACGCCTATTGGTGTGAGGGCTTAATGGCGGCGCTGCCGAATTACAATTGGACACTCAAGACACAATTGCCCCGCCACTTCAGCTGGCGTGTACGGGCGTCCGAATGGATCTGGGGGCTACAGGACGATGCCGATTTCGAGCGAGAATATGACCTGATCATTGCGACCAGTCTGAGCGGGCTCGCCGGATTAAAAGCGCTTCGCCCGAACCTCGCCCGGACACCCACCTGGGTTTATTTTCATGAAAATCAGTTCGCGCACCCTCTGGAGAAACGACAGTCGGGTGACCATCAAATCGGTTGGCAGTTCTCCAGTTTGCAAAATGCACTCTGCAGCGACTGGGTCAGTTTCAACACCGCGTTTAATCGGGATACTTTTTTTGAGGGCCTGCGAGCTATGCTGAAACGGATGCCCGAAAGGCTTCCGAACAAGCCGGTGGCAAAACTGAAGGTACGTTCGGATGTCATGCCCGTGCCTTTGACGGATACCTTCACTGAGATGAGAAAGCTCGATAAAGATCCATCGCTTGTCGTCTGGAACCACCGCTGGGAGTGGGACAAGCAACCCCAGCGACTGTTGAAGGCTCTGATAGAGTTGAGACAGGAAGGCGTCTGCTTACGCTTAGCGATGTTGGGTTCCGGTTGCGCAGGCGACGAACGCTTTCAGGCTGAGCGCGACGCGCTGGGCGATTCGATTGTGCACTGGGGCGAAGCGGAACCGGTGCGTTATCGTGAGTACCTCGGTCGGGCGGGGATCGGAGTGTCCTGTGCCAAGCATGACTTTCAGGGATTGGCCGTACTGGAAGCCGCCCAGGCGGGAGCTACGGTGGTGCTGCCCAAGCGGGTGGCTTATCCCGAGTGTGTTCCCGGCGCGTATTTTTACCCGGGCTCCTCCAAAGACGAAGCTGTCGATATCGCCGATCTTAAAGAAGCCTTGCGGGCTGCGCTGATCGCCGGAAAACCGAAGCCGGTATCCTTGGCCACAATTCCGCTTTGGTCGGAATGGAAAGCGGCCTATGCGGAACGCATTAAGAAGTTGATCGGAGCGGTGTAGCTATGGCAGCGCGCCCCGGCGTAATCCAATGAAGGCGGGCTTCTGCCATCCTCTTGTCTAACTGTAGGAACAGAGCATCTATCCTAACAAACCACAATTAAATCGAAGTGGTACTAGTTTATCCGTAGTCGACCCGCTTCAGCCGGTTGACCGTACAGGCAAGAGCACCCGCAACTTTCAATCGAGTCGCACGGCTGAAGCAGAGCGACCACACAAAAACGTGAACACTACATCCACAGGCGACACGGTTCGTTCTTCGTTTTTTCTGCCGGAGCGGATGACCTCACACCTTTAAAACCATTCGGCCGGATCCAGCTGGTAAAAACCTTGCAGCTCCGCGTAGAGCCCGGGTTGTTTCTTTTTCATTTGGCGCGGCTTTTCGAAGAAGGTCTCGGTGGCGACGGCAAAATATTCACCGGGATTGGTGGCGCCGTAGGGATCGAGCAGACTCTTTTTACCGCGCCGTACTTCATCGATGAGCTGTTCGCATTGCCCGGCAAATACATTGGCCCAGGTTTGATAGGCCTCGCGACTGGGCAGGAGGGGGACGCCGTCGGTATCGCCGTCCAGGGAATCGAGTTGATGGGCGAATTCGTGAAACGTCACGTTGTGCCCGTCGAAGATATTGTCCGCTCCGCGTCGGACGGAATCCCATGCGAGGATGACGGTGCCGTTGTCCCAGGACTCGCCGAGGCAGGTGACCTTGCGTTCGATGATCGTACCTCCGGGTCCCGCCGAGGTGCTGGAGAAAACAAAGGCGGAGGGGTAGAGCAGGACGGTGTTGAGGCGGGGGTAGGGCGCACCTTCCTGGTTGAGAACCAGTAGGCTGGCTTGTGCCGCGACCGTGAGAATCATTTCATCGTCCAACTCCAGACCGTTGCAGCCTTCGAAGAATGTCGTGCGGATAAATTGTCCTGTCTTCTGGTGGAGCTTTTCCTTTAGAGCTTCCGGCAACCGTTCGTAGATGGGAAGGTTGTTCCCCAGATAGTCGATCCATTCGTCTTTAAAAACAAAGGGTTCTTTTTTCTCTTCGAAGAGGGCTTTGAGTTGATTCCAGATGCTCATGTTTTCGGGTTGGAATTAGAAGATGTATCGGATTGTGCTTGCTTAAAATAAAATTCCACACCTTATGGCGCATGTTACGAGTGTCTGTCACTCACCTGACGCGGTCTGTTATCGATGAGCGATTGTTTTAGGAATTAAGAAACGTCATCGATAACGCGGCGCCCGTTACGACCATCCAAGATGGCGCCATAAATAGACTATGAGCGAACTCACCTTCGAGCAGCTACCGCTGTCCGCACCCATTCAACGTGCCCTCAATGACAAGGGTTACACCACGCCGTCACCCATTCAGGCCAAGGCCATTCCGGTCTTACTGGAAGGTCGCGACCTGCTGGCCTGTGCGCAGACCGGCACCGGCAAGACGGCCGCCTTTGCTTTGCCGCTGCTGCACCGCATTTCGGAGAACCCCCGCAAGACTTTTCGTCGCGGTGTGCGTCACCTCGTCTTGACACCCACGCGCGAGCTTGCCGGGCAGGTTGCCGAAAGCTTCAAAGTTTACGGCAAGCATGTCTCTTTCCGTACCGGCATGATCTACGGCGGAGTTTCGGAAAAGCCACAGATCAAGGAACTTTTCCAGGGGCTGGACGTGCTGGTGGCCTGCCCGGGCCGCTTACTCGACCTCGTTCAGCAGGGACATGTCGACCTGTCCCAGGTCGAAACCTTCATTCTGGACGAAGCGGACCGCATGCTCGATATGGGCTTCATCCGCGACATCCGAAAAATCGAGAGCAAGTTGCCCAAGAAGCGGCACACCTTGCTTTTCTCCGCAACGATGGCACCCGAAATCGCCAAGCTGGGCCAATCCATGCTCCATGATCCCGAGGAGATCCGTATCGCGCCCCAAGGCACGACAGCGGAGAAAGTGGACCAATCGGTCTGCTTTATCGATAAGAAGGCAAAACAAGCCCGCATCCTTGAGCTTCTGGAGCACCGCGCCCGGAATCAATCGAACGAGCTCAGCCTGATTTTCACCCGGACCAAGCATGGTGCCAAGAATCTGGCACGCAAGCTGGACCAGAAGGGCTTTCGGGCCGACTCGATCCACGGCAACAAATCACAGTCGGCACGTGAAAAAACACTCGGCCGCTATCGGAATGGTGAGCTGGATATTCTGGTGGCCACGGATGTGGCGGCGCGCGGGATCGATGTGAAAAACATCACCCTGGTGGTGAACTTTGATCTGCCCATGGAAGCCGATGCCTACGTACACCGCATTGGCCGGACGGCACGGGCGGGCACAAGTGGCCATGCGGTCAGCTTTTGCTCGGAGGAAGAAGTCGCCCTGCTGCGTCAGGTCGAAAAATTGATCAAGCGTTCGGTCCCGGTCGACAGCGATCACGATCATCATGATGAATCCGCCATGGAGTTACACCTGAGCGGTCGCCCCGTAAAGAAGCCACCACAGGGTGGAGGCGGACAACGCCAGGGCAATCGACCTTCCGGAAAACGACGTGGCCCCGGTGGTCCTCGCCGCGGAGGTCACCGCAGCGGGCAAGCAACTGCCCGTGCCGGCGCTTCGTCCGGCGGGAACAAACGCCCCTTCAAGCGCAACCGCTCGCGCTAGGTTTTTAGCGTGCCCAGGCGGAGAGCGGACACTCTCCTGTCCGCATCTTTAATAAGCTACCGTAAACTACAGGACTTCAGGACAAGAATGTCCTGACTCCGATATGTTTCAGGATGATCGTGGCATCACTGTCGTTCGTGCTATCCCAATGTGATTGAAATTCGGCGCGGGTTATTCCGATTATTGCAAACACAGGGCTCTAGATAAACGGCACCGGTTCGTATGACTCGCCGAGGACTTTGGTGGCATCCGCCTCGAGCCATCGGTCGAGTACGCAGCTGTAGACGCTGCGGAAGTCGGTACTGAATTTCAGGTCCTTGTTGTGCCCGAGGTCGAGGCTGGGTGCGCTGCCGAGGAGACCGCCTCTGGTTTGTGAGCCCATAACGAAGAGCGGAGCGGCCGTGCCGTGGTCGGTGCCCTGACTGCCATTTTCAGAGGGGCGACGACCAAACTCGGAAAAGGTCATGGTGAGCACCTGGTCGTCTTTCTTATGGGCCACCAAATCTTTTTGGAAGGCTCCCATGGCCCCGGAGAGTTCGGCGAGCAGCTTGGCATGCTTCCATTGCTGGCCGGCATGCGTATCGTATCCGCCCTGCGAGACGAAATAGATCCGCGTCTCCATGTCCGCGTGGATCAGTGCGGCAATACGCTTGAGCGACTGCGAAAGCTTGTTGCGCGGATAGTCGACCATGGGGTTGTAGCCCGCGATGACTTTTTCCACCCGCCGCTCCGTGACGAGGGTATTCATCATCGTATGTTGTAGGTAGCTGGCATTGCCCTCCATGTGCTGGGCCTGAAGCAGTTTTTCATAGGCCACCTCGGCCGGATCTCTGCCCTTGTCCACTCGGCCCCATGGTCGCATGCCGAAAACCGAGTGCGAACGCGCCGCCAGAAAACTCTGTGGGATGATGTCGCCGATGTGAACGCCGGACGGGTCGGCATTTTCTTCCGGTGCGCCGGAACAGGTGTTGTCAAAAAAACGTCCCAGCCAGCCCTCGTGTTTGACTTCGTCGCTGCCGCTGGCGGTTTCCCAGATTTCAGTCGAGCGAAAGTGACTGCGGTTGGGGTTGGGGTAGCCCACGTTTTGAATGATCGAAAGCTGTCCTGCATTGAAAAGCTCGTGTAAGGCTCCGCAGGAGGGGTGTAAGGCAAGGTCGTGATTGATCGGCAGGAGGTCCTCCTTGAGGCCGATGGTCGGGCGAAGGCGATGGTAATTGTCGTCGGTGTGCGGGACGACCGTGTTGAGGCCATCGTTGCCGCCCGCGAGTTGAATGACCACCAGGATGGTACGATCACGTTCTGGGCCGGGGGTTTGGGCGAGCGCACTCTGCGCCAGAAAAGACGGGGCCGCACCGGTGAAGGCGAGGAAGCCGAGGCCTCCACCGGCAGAGCGGTGGATAAATTCGCGACGGGTTAGGGGGAGCATAGTGTGGGTGGTGAGTCGTTGAGTTGTTGAGTCGTGGATGGTGTCCACCTCCGTCCTTTTGGGCTAGGGTGTGGCATGTTAGGGGTATGCGTCGTTGGGGTGCGGAAAAATAGAATTGGAGGACCGGAAACTGATGAACTCTCTGCCCTAGCAGATGTTATAGGCGGGTGACTGGAGCAGGGCGGTGATGACGTAGCGAAGCGCTTTTTCCGGATGATCGGAGCTTGCGACAATTTCTTCCATCACCGGTTGGTAGGCGGGCCTTGAGCGCGGGGTGATGAAGTAGGTCGTTAGATGCTCTGCGATTTTCGAAGGGTCCAGTTTTAGTAGTGGCTCCAGGCGTTCTTGGGTAACGAGAAACTCACCACGCTGTTCCTGACGCGCCGCTTTCAGGTCGCGCTGATCGTTGCCGTTCAGTCGCTTTTCGTTGAGCGGGCTGAAGAGGTAATCCACCAACTGGCGCCGCGCACTGATGGTGGTCGAATTGATCCAATGTTCGCCGTAGAGCCAGCCCCGGACATTGGGCGGATTATAGAAAGACTGCCCCATCACATCCATACTCTTAAGAAGGCGCCCCTGGAAGGGGATGAGGTCGAGACGCAGGTCCTGGCACAGTCCGAGATAAAATTGAATCGGACTTTTGACGAGGTTCCCGCGATAGGCGGGGTGGAAGAATAGGCGACTCTGGAAAAAGGTCTCGATCAGATAGGTCAGGTCAAAGTTATGGGCGGCCCATTGCTCGCCAAGTGATTCAATGTAGGGTTCGGGGATGTCCTCGTCGGTGAGGTAAAACTTGATCAGTTCCCGGATGAGGAAAGTTTTCGCGGCCGGTTGTTTGAAGGTGATGTCGATCACCTCGTCGCCGTCCCAGGTGCCTTCCTCGCCAAATACCGTTTTCAGGCCTGAATCATGCAAGCGCCTTTGGAAATGGAATTCGTAACGCTCCCGTGTCCTATAACCGGTAAACGCTTTTGCGGCCTCCTTGATGTCGGTTTCGGTATAATTACCTTCGCCGAGTGTGAAGAGCTCGAAGAGTTCACGGGCGAAATTCTCGTTCGGCTTACGCGCGGTATTTTTATCCAGATTCAGGTAGCGGATCATGGCCGGTTCTCGGCTGACCCATTTGCACAGGTCGGGATATTTGATCCTGATCCCTTCCCGTAGGATTTTCATCAGGGAAAAGAGGACGGGCGTATCCCGAACCGTCCGGCGGTCCACCACGAAGACATCCTGAAGAAAAAGCACGAATTTCTCGTTGGCACTGTTTTCCGGTTTTAATGCCTGTTGAAACCAGGACATGGCAAACTCACGGAAGAGCTCGTTGTCCTGCTGCCTGAGTTCATTTCTTTTCTCACGTTTTTTCTCGGGATCTCGAATCTCCCGATAGATCGAACGGTATGCCTCGTGTGCGGTCTTCGTGAACTTTGAGAGTTCATCCGTCATGGCCAGTGGCTCTGCCGAAACAAAAGCATTGCGGATGGCCTCGGCGGGACGATGACGCAATGCGTCCTGAATAACTTCCGGTGTCGCGGAAAATCCGATCCGCCGCAAGAGGTGCGCGGCCGTTTCCTTGTCCCAGACGTGCGCGGGCAGAGGCTTCCAGGCGTCTTCGACTTTGAAATTCTCCGGGGTAGGTGCGTGGGCGTCCATCGTATCAATGGTTTGTATCGTCCCGTAGCATTAAAGAGTTTCAGGAAAAGTCAGTAGAATCTGCGAGATAAGTCTATTTTCGCTTTGCTTCGGCGGACCGATCGTTGAGAACTAAAGGCATGCCCTGGTATCTCTACCATGCCCTGAAGCAGCTTTTCCCTTCCGGGCGCTTTTTCTCCTTCTTCTCCCTGGTTTCGATCATGGGGGTGATGCTGGGTGTCTGCGTGCTGATCATCGTGCAGAGCGTGATGAACGGCTTTGGCGAAGGGATTCGAAAACGCCTGGTCGAAACCGAAGGCGATATCCGAATCCGCTCAAGCGAAGTCATCTATGACTGGGAGAAGTATTACGACCTACTGGAGGCCCAGGATGAGGTGGTAACGGTTTCCACTTTCGCGGAGGGTGTCATCATGCTGCAGCATCAGAACCGCCCGCAGTTCCCCGCCATACGCGGGATTGATCCGCTGGAGGAGGAGCAGGTGGTTCCGCTGGAGAAGTTTATTACCATGGGCGATATTGAGGCGTTCGATGACGGCGGGGTCTTTCTCGGGGAGGGGCTGGCCCACACGCTGCGTGCGGGGCCGGGCTCCATCGTGGAGGTCTTTACGCCGCTCATGCTCGAGCGACTTAAAGAGGACGAAGTACTTTTACCGCGCGAATTCAAGGTCGTCGGACTCTTCCGCACCGGCTCACCCGCGGTCGATGGCAACACCATGATCTCAACCATGCGCGTGATGCAGGAACTTTACGGACTCGACGACGGTGTACACGGTATACTGCTCCGACTGCGGCCGGGAGTGGATGCGTTTCAGTACGCGCGCCAACTGGAGAGCGATCTTCTACGCCCGGGACTGGAGGCCGTCAGCTGGCTCGAGTCGAACCGGGACTTCCTCTTCGTGGTGGAGCAGGAGAAGCGGATTATTTCCTTTATCCTGATCTTCATTATTCTCGTGGCCTCATTCTCCATTGCGATTGCCCTGATGATGGCAGTCATCCGCAAAACCCGGGAGATCGGGCTACTGGTTGCCATGGGGGCGAGACCCCGTCAGGTCGCATACAGCTTTTGCTTCCAGGGCTTTGTCATCGGGAGCATCGGCACACTCTGCGGCATCCTCATGGCGCTGGTCTGCCTGCATTATCGCCGTCCCATCCTGACGGCTTATTCGAAACTGACCCAGTCCGAGGTTAATTTCCTCGGCGTTTATGATGTTTACGAAATTCCCGTGCATTATCTGGCGAGTGATTTTATCACGGTGACCTGTTTTGCCATCGGGATTTCCACGCTCGCCGGGCTCTTGCCCGCCTTCCGCGCCGCCCGTCTCAAACCCGCTGATGCCCTCCGAAGTGAATAGCTCCGCTCCATTAATTAAAGCAAAGGGATTGGTAAAAACCTTTCCCGGCGCCGACGCACCGATCTCCGTTCTCGACGGAGTTGACTTCAGCCTGCGTGACGGGGAGAGCGTCAGTATTCGCGGGGAATCCGGTTGCGGCAAATCGACTTTGCTCAATGTTTTGTCGGGCTTGGAAACTGCGGATTCAGGCGATTTACACTGGACGGGGCAGCGAGTGAGTGGCTTGTCGCTGTCGTCGCTGGCGGCAAGACGTGCCTCCCGGATCGGTTTTGTTTTTCAGGCCTACTATCTCGCACCGGAACTGAACGCACTGGAAAATGTGCTTCTGGCGGCTCGCATTGCCGGTCGGCTGAATAATCGCACCAGAGAGCGCGCCACAGAGTTGCTGGAAAAAGTCGGACTGGGGCACCGTATCCGCCAGAGCTCGACCAAGCTATCGGGCGGCGAACGCCAGCGGGTGGCCGTGGCCCGGGCACTGATCAATGACCCGGAAATGATTTTTGCGGACGAGCCGACAGGCAACCTCGACGAAACCACGGCTGAGGCCGTGATGGCGCTGCTTCTGGAAATGACCACCGGTACGGGTAAGAGTCTGGTGCTGGTGACACATAACGCCGAATTTGCCGCGCGTACCGAGAAGCAATATGCACTGCATCTCGGTCAATTGAACTAGGCACCTCACTCTGTTACTGAACCCACTAACCTCAGGAAATTATGAGAAGTCACGAAATTGATTATGAAATCATCGGCGATGACATGCAGATGGTCGAAGTTGAGCTGGATCCGGGTGAAACCTGCATTGCCGAGGCTGGAGCCATGAATTATATGGAGGAAGATATCGAGTTTGAGGCTAAGATGGGGGACGGATCAAACTCTGCCGAAGGCTTTCTCGGTAAGATGATCGGTGCTGGAAAGCGAGCATTGACCGGTGAATCTATTTTTATGACCCACTTCACTAATTTAGGCGTCGGGAAGCGTCGGGTAGCTTTTTCTGCACCTTACCCCGGCTCAATTGTTCCTCTCGAGCTTGGTGATTTCGGAGGCAACCTGCTATGCCAGAAAGACGCCTTTCTGTGTGCAGCCAAGGGTACCGAAGTCAGCATTGCATTCAGTCGTCGTTTCGGAGCGGGCTTGTTTGGTGGCGAGGGCTTCATCTTGCAAAAACTGAACGGAGATGGCCGGGCTTTTTTGCATGCAGGTGGCACGGTGGTGACCAAGAAACTTGAAGGGGAAACGCTTCGTGTGGATACGGGCTGTATTGTCGCTTTTTCGGATGGGCTGGATTACGATATCGCTCGTGCCGGCAACTTAAAATCGATGTTTTTCGGAGGTGAGGGGCTGTTTCTGGCAACATTGCGCGGTACCGGCTATGTGTTATTACAAAGCCTGCCATTCTCACGTCTCGCTGATCGCATTCTCGCCAACGCCCCCTCTAGTGGTGGTGAACAAAAAGGAGAAGGTTCAGCACTTGGTTCCATTTATCGCATGATGGACGGAGATTAAGCGATTTCATGACTGCGCAAAAACTACGGATCGGATTTATCGGAGCGGGTGCCAATACCCGCAAGATGCACATTCCCGGTTTTCAAAAACTGGAGAACGTCGAGCTCAGTGTCGTCGCGAATCGCAGTGTCGAATCAGCCGAGAATGTCGCCAGGCGGGACGGGATCAAACGGGTCGCGGGGAACTGGCAGGAGGTGGTGGCCGATCCACAAGTGGACGCGGTTTGCATCGGCACCTGGCCCTACCTGCATGCCGAGGCCACGATCGCCGCGCTGGAAAAGGGGAAGCACGTCTTGTGCGAGGCTCGCATGGCCTCCGACCTGGACGAGGCCAAGCGCATGCAGGCTGCAGCTGTGGCACACCCGAACCTGGTGGCGCAGTTGGTTCCGGCTCCGTTCTCGCTCGATTTTGATGCGAAAATTCGCGAGCTGATCTGCAAGGGTAAGATCGGTGATCTTTTGGAGGTTCGCGTGGTGCACACCGGTGGTCAGGCCGCCAGCTCAGATGCGCCCATGTCGTGGCGTCAGGATATGGCGTACAGCGGCAAAAACGTCCTCAGCATGGGGATCATGCATGAGATTGTGCAGCGTTGGCTGGAAGACGAGCCGGCCTGGCTTCTGGCGGACGGGGCCACGTATCAGAAAGAACGCTTCTATGCCGGGCAATCTAAGCCCACCGCAGTCGAAATTCCCGATAGCATCAGTATTCTGGGTCGGTTTGCACAGAGTGGGGCCCGCATGGTCTACCACTTCAGTTCACTGGAGTCGGGCAAGCCGCGTATGGAATTTCGTTTGAACGGCTCGAAAGGAGCACTGCGTTTTGATGCGTCTCAGTCCCGGCTTCTGTTTGCCGAGGCCGGCTCGACAGAGGAGCGGAAGATTACACTTTCCCGGGAGGAGTGCCGCGGCTGGCAGGTCGAGGCGGACTTTGTCCGCTCCATCCGTGAAGGGACTCCGGTCAAACGCACCCATTTCGAGCAAGGTGTGCGCTACATGACTTTTACGGAGATGGTGGCGCAGTCTCTGGAGGCCTCTGGTCAGCGAATCAATTGGCCAAAAAATTAGTCCACTGACAAAGCGGGCTTGCATCGGCTTCTGTTTAGTCTCATTTAAGTCTCAATAAGCAAATGACGACCACAGACACACAAACCGGTGATATCCGCGAAACTTTTAAAGACTTTCTCGCCAGTAAGGGGCTGAGGGTAACGAACCAGCGTCTGGCCATTTTCGACGCTGCTTATGGCAACTCGGACCACTTTACCGCAGAGGATCTTCTCGAGCATGCGCGCGAGATCGACGACTCGGTTTCGCGGGCCACGGTGTATCGTGCTTTGCCCATCCTCACGGAGAGCGGCCTGATTCGGGAAGTGGACGTGGGTAAGGACTACAAGTTCTACATGGCGAACAAGAACGCCACCACCTTTCAGGCACAGGTCATCTGCCTCGACTGCGATAAAATCTACGAAATCGATGCCCCTTTTATGGAGTGGTATGGTAAGACCGTTGCGGATAAACTCGGGCTCAACGTGGAAAGCCAGCGCCTGCAGGTTTCCGCACGTTGCGGGGGAGATCCGAACAGTGCCTGTCAGCGCGGAGGAAAAACGAGCTAAGATGTCGCAACGGGAGAACTACGATTTCGAGGTAGGGTTCTTTGAGCAGGTTCGCAAACGCATGCCCTCGGATGTCCGTGTGGTGTCGATTCTCGCTCACCTTTACACGCAAACCGGACGGATCGACGAAGGCCTGAAGATGGACCGCAAGCTGGCCCGCTTGCAACCGGAGGATCCGACCACGCATTACAATCTGGCCTGCAGCCTCGCCCTGAAGGAGCGGAAGGCGGATGCCGTCAAAGCGCTTCGCACGGCCATCACATTGGGCTACAGCGATTTTAAATGGATGCAGCATGACCCGGATCTTGCGGGCCTGCAGGAGTATCCCGCCTACCAGTCCCTGCTTCAGGAAGTCCTGAATTAATCAATCCACACGTGCCGATGAAGACGGACACCAGGATTGTCGAAGTCATTGCGCTGTCAGGTTTTGACACGCCTCTGGCATACGCGGTGCCCCCGACCTGCGCCGGGGAATTGGATGTCGGTTCACTGGTGCGCATCCCCCTGCGTCGCCGCAGTGAGCTCGGGGTGGTGCTGCGCTTCGGCACCGATCAGGTGGTGCCGCCGGGCAAACTCAAGATGCTCTTCGAAGTGGTGCAGCCTTACCCCGTGCTGCCGCCGGATCTGATGAAGCTCTACCACTGGGTGCGAGAGTATTACAGCGCCACACCAGAGGCCGTCCTGGAGACGATGATCCCGGTGGCGATTCGCCGCGGGATGAAAGCGAAGACCCGCCGCTACATCGTGGCGGCAAAAGCACCGACCGCCGGGGAGCTGGAGGCTCTGGAGAAGCGGGCACCCAAGCAGGCCGAGCTCCTGCGCTTCATTCGACAGCAGCTCAAACCTTTGCCGCGTGCCGACATCCTCAAGCGGATGAAAATCAGCGCTTCCGCCTGCGACGGCCTGGTTGCCAAGGGCTTCCTGAGAGAGACCGAGACCGAAGAAGAACGCATCGCCTACGAGGACGAACTCGGGGAGGCCGAGACGGTGGTGCCCGAGGAGCGGCATGATTTAACCGAAGAACAAAACGCCGCGGTCTGTTCCATCAAGGCAGCTATTGATCAGGGCGGTTTTTCCACCCGTCTGCTGCACGGCGTGACCGGTTCTGGAAAAACCGAGGTTTATCTGAATGCCGTCGAACAGGTGGTGGCCGAGGGTGGGGGTGTTATCTTTCTCGTGCCCGAAGTCGCACTGGCACCTCAAACGGTGGGCCGGGTGCGCGCCCGACTGGAGGCGCGCGGCGTGCATACCGTGGTCTGGCACAGCCACCTCTCGGGGGGCGAACGTTACGATGCCTGGAAGGCGCTCGCCAGCGGCGAGGCCCATGTCGTGGTGGGCGCGCGATCCGCCGTCTTTGCCCCGGTGCAAAACCTCAAGCTGTTGATCGTGGATGAAGAACACGAACCTTCCTATAAACAGGAAGACAGCCCCCGCTACCACGGGCGGGATGTCGCGGTCTATCGCGCCCTGATCAATCAGGCGGTCTGCATCCTCGGCTCGGCCACGCCCTCACTGGAATCGCTCTACAACGTGGAACGTAAAAAATATGGCGTCGACCGAATTCTCAACCGCGTGGACGACCGCGAGCTCCCGAGAATACATCTCATCGATATGCGGCGCGAAGATTTGCAGGGGAAGGGCGCTTCGCCGATTTCGCGTACGCTGGCGGATATGCTGATCGACCGTTTCGAAAAGAAGGAGCAGAGTATCCTCTTCCTCAACCGCCGCGGATTTTCCACCAGCCTGCTTTGCCCGGACTGCGGTCATGTCATGAGCTGCGAACATTGCAGCCTCCCCATGACCTTTCACCGCACCGACGGTAAAATCCACTGCCACCTCTGCGGGGAGGAAAGGCCGGCACCCTATAAGTGTCCCGAGTGCCGCTCGGTCAACATCCGCAAGCGGGGACTGGGCACACAAAAGATTGAGGATGTGGTGCAGAAAATTCTACCGCGGGCCCGAATCGTCCGGATGGATGCCGACTCCATGTCGAAAAAGAACCTGTACCGAAAAATTCTCAATGATTTCAGAATTGGTAAGATCGACTTGCTGGTCGGCACGCAGATGATTGCGAAGGGGCTGGACTTCCCCAACGTTACCCTGGTGGGCCTGGTTGACGCCGACCGTTCGCTGCATGTGGAGGACTTCCGCGCCGCCGAGCGCACCTTCCAGCTCATCGTGCAGGTCTCCGGACGTTCCGGACGTGGCGACCGGGCAGGGGAGGTTGTCATTCAAACGCACACGCCCCACGCACCACCGATTCAGTTTGCCCGCCAGTCCGACTTCGAGGGCTTTCTTCTGGAAGAGCTGGAGCAACGCCGGGAATTCAACTACCCACCGTTCCGCCACCTGATCCGCCATCTCTTTCGTGGTCGCAATCCCGACAAGATCACCTTCTTCGTCGAGCAATGGGTTAAACTAGTGCAGGCCGAATTGGGCGAGCAAATTGAAATCCGGGGCCCGGCCCCCGCACCGATCGAAAAAATCCGGGACGAATACCGCTTCCAGCTCTGGTACTTCGCTCCGAGCGCCTCAAAAGTCATCGGCCCGATTCGTCAGCTGCGCCAGGGATTCAAGATGGATAAAGACGTCATCGACCTGATCGACGTCGATCCAATGAATATGAGTTGAGCGCGCCCGTAGCATCCGCTCGTCAGACGGATGATTCGGTGCCGTTAGTGGCAGTCCCGGCCTCGCCAGACGGATGATCGAAGATGAACTTTTTTACACGAATGACGCATTTGCTGTTTTGATATCACGCTGCTCATGTGTACAGAGAGATTCCAAGTTATTGTTTTTCAGTAGCTTGTACACGTCCAGTCCGTCCGGAGCCATCGGGACTTTTCCTGATATTGCGTCATTCGTCCCGAAATCAGCTTCTGAATGACGCATTTTGTGGAAATACCAAGGCTGAGAAATTAGTTTTTCCAGTCTTGGACAACCGGATAAAAATCACCCTGATCCCCATTTTTACTGGCCATACAAGCTATCGCCCGCAAAGTCTTACGGTTCATCGCTTATGAATACCAGAAAACCCCATCCCATGATATGCGTCATTCAATGACGCTGTTAACACTGTTCTGAGAAAGAAATGAAACTCACTCCCGCAGAAGAATTAGCCCTCAGAAAGATTGAGCGACAAGAACTCCAATTTCAAAAATGGAAGAAAATACTAGTAGTTGAATGCGTTGTAATGGTTGCGGTCGGCGTCTGGTTTATGAACCTCCTAGGTGACATCCCAGAGAATTACAAAGAAAGTTTGGAGATGCAGGCTGTAATCTATTCAGCAGCCATTCCCATGCTCTATTTCTTCTGCGGAATGACTGGTTATTTAATCGGCATGACCCTAAAAAACTGGAAAGGTAATCCAGAGAGAGTCCTAATCTTAGGCATTCTAAAAAGATCACAAGCATACGAGTCAGAACCAGCCGATGGTGACAATGTCGGCTAGCGCCGCCATCGTCACATCTCATCGTTGGCTAAAATGAAATGAACAAAATCAAGGAGAACACCAACCTCAGAACGATCATCATCGTCCTTGTCGTATCAGTCCTTGCATTTCTATGCCTAGTTGGCGGCGCAAAAATCCCCGACACCAGTCCGACGTGGAAGTCACTTTTCACCTCAGTTGGATCACTGCTTTTTGCTTCTGTAGCAATCGCGGTGATTTGGGAGCTCTTTCAAAAAAAGAAGTTTCACAAATGAAATTTTAGATTACATCAAGCTCTCCGAAAACATTGAAAGCTCAGGGATAGAAAGTATCCATTTCCGCTTTGACGAGCTCGACTGGAAAGAACTATTCGAGAACTGCACTGAATTCGATTTGTTCATCACCTACGGGAGGTCTTGGAGAGGGTCCAATGAAATACGATTAAGGGAAGTTGCGAAGCGAGCCGGATCGAAAGTAAGAATAGTCCTGCCGGATTATCGTGACGCGGAGCTTTTAAAGCATTTTTCAGTTCGTTATCGAAAAACAGAAGAGGAGGTCGCGAACCTGATCAAGGACGCAGTTAAGGAGTATTCAGATTACTTCGATGAGGAAACGTGTGACTTCAAGTTGAGGCTGACAAAGCATCCACCTACAAATGGATATTACAGATTTGGGAACAGACAGATCATCACCCTCTACAACTATAACGATCAGAAAGGAAATATTCCGGTTTTCGTGAATAAGAAGCCAGGGCGTCTATTCGACTTCTTTGACTTTGAATTTGATTACTTGATTTCTAGTGGGTCTGAACCACCAACCGAGGAGCCAACCAGTCGGTAGTATCAACTCCGTTACGCGCTCCGCGCTCCACTACGCGATACACCTCATCGATAGAAAAAAAATGAAAATCGAACAAATCACACTCTTTGCCGTGCTAAGCCTTTTGGTCGGATGCGCGACAACACCCGAAGTGCAGACCACCGAAACTGAAGAAGTAAACTCAAGCCTACAGCAGGTCGAGCAGGTGGAAACACTTACGATCCGAGCAAGTGGAAGTGTTTACGTGCTGGTGAAAACTAAAAGTAACAACGAGCAGCTTTTTCGGGGCACATTGGGCGATGGAGACAATACGACTTTAGAAGTAGATGAACCGGTGGATGTCCTTTTCACAGCTGGAGAGCATCTTGTCCTCGAATGGAAGGGTGAAGAAATGAAACCCAACACCACTGGAACAGCCAAACTCACGCTTAAATAAACAGGGTTCTATCAAGTCGATGGTCACAATTACGTTACGGCTCCGCCTTCACTTCATGTGACATCTCTACGTTGGATAAAACAAAATGACTAACGATCAACGAAAACGCCTAAAGACGCAACTGGTTGCTGGCCGTGCTTTGATGGAGGCAATGAAACAAAGCGTGATACTCACAGGTATTCAAATAACTGACGTTTGGCGGTTTTCGAGCTACAAGATCTACATGCAAAGATACAACTCTTTGGTAGACCATGTCTTAAGAGATTGCCACATTGATGTGCCTTGCGGCAAGTGGGATTTGGAGAAAGTTCCGGATGGCAACAGCACGATAGCGAACACCCAAAAAAATTACTTTGATTCTGTTTTCGCGAATTTGTCCATGCTGGTAGCTTTTCTTGAGGAGTATCTGGATACGAAACATGACGAACGAACTGCTCTCCGTGATTTTTTCCAAGCCAACCTAAGACGATCTATCTTCTCTATTCCAAGCAAAGAGATGGAAGTCCAAGATGCAGTCGAATCCTTGCTGATTGGAAAAGGCCTCCAAAAACCGACAGATTACGACAGAGAGAAAGGTCGCGTTAAGGTTTCCATAAAGGAAACAATACCCGATTTTATACTACCTAAGCTTAACTTAGCAATCGAAGTAAAGTTATCGAAGACTAAGACCAAGAGTAAAGAGATAGTAGACGAGATCAACGCTGATATTCAAGCATACGGCAAAGCATACGCAACTATCATATTCATCATCTACGACTTAGGCACCATACAGGATGAGGCAGAGTTCAGGTCTGGTCTAGAAACTTCAAATGGAGACATTCAACTAGTAATCGTAAAACAATAATATCCAACAAGTCGGTGGTCACAACTCCGGGGGCTGCGCCCCCTCCGAGTGGCACCTCTACGTTCGCAAATTAAATGAAGAAGGCGTTAAGCTACTTAGCATTATCATTCTTACTTTTGTGCCTTTCTTGCACAGATGAGGAAGTTTTAGAATCTGATAATGTTGAAATAAATGGTTCAGCTACCGGCTTTAATTTCGTTCCAGAGGAAGAGAAAGAGAAGTTTCTCGATATTGTTTCTGAATGGGCATCCTCAAATTCATACACACTAACAGATAATGAGCACTCCTATACTAAAGATTATGGAAAAGCTTCCTACGCACGAATAACTTTAGAGTCCCTGCGAAATTCTAGAATTGAAATGCACCGACGCAGCCACTTTGAAGGCACTTACAGCGTGGCAAGAGAAATGCAGAAAGAATACTTCGAGGATGTCCATGATTTATACGAAGCGATATCTACCTACTACAGGCCTAAACTGAGCGAACCAGTCGACGCAGACAACCCAGCTAGCCCGCCCGAAAACTCTAAAAATCAACTGGACGACTGAGCCCCTAGGCTGGTTGTCTGGTCTCTACGTTCTAAGTAATAATGAAAAAAGAGAAAATACTAGTGACCTCTCTAATCGCGCTCGGGACAGCACTTGTTGTTTTAAGCCTAATTTTAATTAATTTCCAAAGGACAGGATACCTGAGTGAATTTAACTATATGAAGGACTTTAGCACAGGGATCGTGCTAGGGGTCGGAGGTTTCATATTAGCATCTTCCGGCATCAAATGTATAATCGATAAAGAAAACAAGGAATAGGACTGAGCTAGAACTGCGATTGTCGAGGTTCACTCACATTAATTTAGTAGTAAGGCTTACTGAAAATAATAAGTTAGAACAAGTCGGAGTGAGACAACGACATTACGGCTGCGCCTCCATGTCGCGCTCATCCTAGACGTTATGAGAAGTAAAATAATTCGAAGCTTAATTATCGCGTTGGTTATTTTTGGCATCTCAATCGGCCATGCTTCTGAAACAAAAACAAAAGAGAATGTTGCTCGAAATCAGCTTGAGGCCTACATGCTCGCATATGTGATCGATCAACATGTCTTACGATCTGAAGAGAACAAATCAAAGGCGGTCTTAGTAGGACTCGGCGATTATCTCGATGAAAAGCTAAAATCACCGGAAAAAAAAAGTCATTAGGGACCTAAAAGATATGTTCCCAAGCATCGAAATTGAGCCAGTTGGCTACGTTGAAGACTCGGAGATGGAAGTAGAAAGAAAGGCGGATGAAGTCATTGTTACGGTCAACATAATCACTTATTCCCAGCTCGTGGCTGGAAAAGAAAAAACAATATCAGCAGTCGTAGAGGTTCACTGCGCCTTCGGGCCTTTAAATGGATTTGGGCAAGCCTATCAGGTTGCCTATTACGATGGATTCTGGGCCATCAAACGACTGAAGGAATTGTATGTATCCTGAGAATGAAATAATCATAACCAGTCGCTTCTGGACAATCCCATTAGCCCGCCCGAAAATCTGAGAATCACTTAAACGACCAAGCTCTATGGCTGGGTTGCCAGAGCTCTACGTTCGCTGAAAAATGAAAAAGTTAATGGCAGTTGCAGTCCTTACTGCCGCCATCGTTGGCATCGTTGTTATCCTGTTTCCACGCACGGGTCGATTAGTGGATCCTGCTTCCCCGCGAATCCAAGCTGAGACGAAATTGAAAGAGGTGTTTATCTGGTATTCCAGCTACACCACTCACGGCCCTCGTTACAGGATACCGGATGACTTGAGCGAAGTGAGAGAATGGTCATCCAGTCAGAATCGGCAGGCGCCAAGTCTTTCTTTCAAACTCACAGGGACAAAAGAAACGATCAACATCCGATATATTAGACCTCAGAGCCACACAGAAAATGAAATTGTTTTTCTGGTGGATCAGCCGATTCCCGTCACGGTAAGAACGAATAACGGGAGCAGAAAAGAACTAAGATATATTGGCATCTACGAAGATTTCACCATCGCGACCATGGAGAGCGAACCAGTCGACGCAGACAACCCAGTTAACCCGCCCGAAAACTCTAAAAATCAACTGGACGACTGAGCCCTTAGGCTGGTTGTCTGGTCTTACGTTAGGCAAATAACATGAATACAGAAGAACTCCGAAAAATCATCGCATCTGGCGAAAACGAGCAGGTTGAATTCAAAGCTCGAATCCCCAAGCAAGATGTCATTGGCAGGCACTTAGCCTCCTTCGCTAACACCGCTGGTGGCACGATTTTCTTCGGAATTCAAGAGTCGGCACATATTGCAGGAGTTGATCCCATACGAACAAAAGCGATCGTTGAAGCGTCTTTGCGTGCGTTGTCACCACAGATTACGCACCGATTGGAACAGATAGAAATCGATGATAAGATAGTCGTAGCGGTTGTCGTTGATAAGAGCCCGGAACTCGTATCTGCAAACGGCTCTTATTATGCCCGATCTGGAGCTACGACGCGTCCCATGAAATCCGAAGAGATCGAGTTAAGTATGCGATCAGATGCAAGGTCCGTGATGAAACTAGCCGACTCTATCGAGCAACAAACCGAAATAATTGAAATACTAAGAAAAGAACTGAAGTCAGCGAATTCCTTTTGGCCTAAGCTAGGCTGGACCATTGGCGGTGCACTCGCTGGAGGATTGATCAGTTTGATGTTGGGATAATGATAAAGCCGAACCAGTCGTGCCATACCACTCTGGCCAGCGCTCCGCGCTAGCCTCCGCGTATGCACTCATCGTTCTGCGAATAAAATGAAGAAAGTAATATCCTATTCGTTGATGTCCCTAGGCTTTATCTGGATACTCGGCATAGCTTTTAGTTCTTACCACCACACCGCATGGATGTATCATTCGCAGAGTTTAGAATCAAAAGGCGAAATAAAAAGAATCGAAGCAACTAGTGCCATGCGTGACCTTTCTCTGAACATTAAAGACCACTACAGAATAATCGTCTTACCCGCATGTTTGATTCTTATTGGTGGGATCTTAAACACATCTAATACTGAAAGGCAGAACCAGCCGGAGTGAGCAACGGCATTCGCCGTCGCTCATCCTCTACGTTCGAAAAATATTAATCACTATGCTTGAGAAAAAAGAAATCCCACTAGTCACTGGAGCTACATTGCTGATAATAGGTTTTATTGTTACTCAGGGTGATTGGCCCAGAAATTTAAGTATCTCCGAGCCAAATGTTCAGTGGTATCTTGGCAGAAAGCTTCTTGATGATACTATTCCTGGTGCCATGCTGATGTTAAGCGGTGCCATTTTACTCATAACTGGATTCTTGAAAAAATAAACTGGATTGGGACGGTATTTAAGCATCCAAAAAAGTTAAGATTTAATTTCGAACCAGTCGATGCAGCGAATGCGATTAACGCCGCCAGTGTTAATCTAAATCAGTTGGCTCGTATCTACTGATCTCCACGTTATTTAAAAGAATGAAACTAATCAAAACGCTAGCATTGATAATCGCTCTAAGTGCAGGAAATTTAATCTCTCTGGCATCAACATTCTCAAGTTACGTCGAAGACTACAGATATGACTTTAGCGTTATCGACGAAGATTTGGAATCGGCACCCTCATGGCGCAGTAATGAAGCATATCCACCTCTTTCACCCAGAAAGGCTGACTCAGCCGCTCGTGAACTACTGACCCGTTTGGTTAAAGAACCGGAGAGATGGAAGAGAATAAACATAACTCTGAGTCAGATAAAAGATGAAGAAAAATGGGTATACGTGATTCATTTCATAGGCTTTCATCCGCCAGGGGTCGTTGATGGGCCTGTCCCTGAAATGAGGGTTGTCGTTTTGATGGACGGAAAACCGGTGGTTCCGGATATTGTGAAGTTGAAGAGACCAGATGAAGAATAAATAACCAGTCAGAGCTGAACAATCCCAGTAACGCCGCCTGAAAATTCGAGAACACTTTGAACCAAGAACCCCGCAGGCTGGGATGCCAGTCTTCATCGATCTACAAAAAATTGAAGAAAACAGAAAAAGGGAAGTTCCGGTTCACTGGAATCGATTATGCGATCCTCGCTGCTGTTATTCTTGTTTTAGTGGCTGTCGGAATTAGATTTTACTATGTCTTTAACGCCGACTGGCCAAGTATTTTTGAGTCGATGACCTTAGTCGATTGGGTTATCTCGGCTCTAGTCCTAGGGCTGATAGAATTCATCAGAAGGAAATTGAAGTAAGGCATTTGCCCAACCACAACCAACCGACCAAATGAAGCGTAGATACAGCCGCAGCTATCAACACCTTTGCGCTCCCACCTTCGCCAAGGCTACGGCGGACAGGCCGCGCTACAGTCTTGAGACACCTCATCGTTCTACGATAAAAAAATGACAACCAATCAGTGGATACCAATCATCCTGATTATTCTGAACATCCCCATTTTCCTACTGATCGGGAGAGCGATGTTCGGAAGCTGGTCATTCTTCCTGAGCTGCTTCAAATGGCATTTTATACCCGATTGGCTTTCATTCTTCACAGGAAAGATCTCAGATGACTGGCGCGGAGAAAATAAAACAGGAATGTATTTCCTCGCCTGCCTAAGCATCGTGTTGATTGAGCTAATCATCGTAACGAACTTCATCTAAAAGAACGAATAAAGAAGTAGTATGCCACAATTGACCAACTACGATCCACAAACAATCAAGGGTAGAACCAGCCAGTGGTCTCAATTCCTTTCGCGCTCCGCGCTTCAGCCTTGAGACACCTCGACGATCTACAGAAGTAGAAGAATCTGTTGAGACGAAACTCACAAAAAGACTATCCTTCGAATGAATAGATAAAATTTTTTCTTCCGTTTTCAGGATTCGAGACAAACTAGAAACAAAAGGAATAAAAATGAAAAAAATGATCCCATTACTATTGATGATTGCATTCGCAATCTTAGCTAGCGGTTGCAGCACTTGGATGGGCTGGCCAACCTGAATGTAGATCCAGACGCAGCTATCAACTCCTTTCGCGCTCCGCGCTGCAGTCGCGATAGTGCTCTACGATGTAGCAAATAATAAATAAATTCAACCACCCGCTTCGCTGGAGACACGAAGGCACGAAGAAGAAAAGGAAAAATCAAAACTCTGTGTCTCAGTGCCTCCAACGACCGCAGGGAGTGTGTGGTAAAAAAAAAACAGGGATGACGGGAGAGAAGGCACTCGACCATGGGACACCGATTGGCCAGTCTGGACTACATCCATTCGGAACTGGTCAACCCCATTTACGCCGCCGGATAATCGATAACCACTTAGACTACTAAACACTTTGGCTGGGTTGCCAGTCCTCATCGATGGCAGAAAAAAGGAATTGAATCACTCCACGTCGTCAGACAGATTCACGGCATGAAAATCAAAGCAATTATCCACGAGGCCGAAGAAGGCGGCTTTTGGGCTGAAGTCCCGGCACTTCCCGGTTGCTCGACACAAGGCGAAACCTTGGAAGAGCTGACAGAGAATCTCAAAGATGCGATTGCCCTCTGGTTGGATGTTGGCGAGGATGAAATTGAGCCAGAAAGCACGGATAGAATTCTAGAAGTCGCAGTGTGAAGCAGATTTCTGGAAAAGACTTCTGCAAGCTTCTTGAGTCGCGAGAGTGGAAACTGAAGCGTGTGAGCGGGAGCCACCACATCTTTGTAAAAGAGGGGAAAAGAGAAAGAATCGTGGTGCCCATCCATGGGAATAAACCTCTGAAGCTGGGCCTGCTTAAAGTCCAAATGAAAATCGCGGACATCCAAGAAAGCGAACTCTGATGCCATCCAGCCGCAGCTATCAACACCTTTGCGCTCCCACCTTCGCCAAGGCTACGGCGGACAGGCCGCACTACAGTCTGGAGGCACCTCATCGTTCTAGAAAATAATGCTTTTCATTTACATAGGTCTTGTTGCAGCAATTGCGATCTGGGGAACCAAAAAAGAGGCGGCCATCATGACTGCGCTGTGGGGGGTTGGATTAGTTGCTGTCGTCGCAGCAGGGAAAGATGGGAAAGAAGCAGGATACATATTTAACGCTTATCAAGCGATCGCGGGGATCTACATGGCATTTCGCTTACATCTACTGTTGAATAAAGGGAACTCCAACATGTCAGATATCCATACAGATGAGCCGTTTGAGTTTACCCCACTGAACCACAATTCAAATGATCCCAGAGTGATCTCGAAGCACCCAATTGATGGGCCAGACCCAAGAAAACCAAACTAGAAACAGTCGGTCGTCTCTAGACGCATGGGTTCACCTATAACCGTTAATTGACGTTAATTAACGTTCATTAACGGTTCCTCCCCCAGCACTGTGGCTTCTCTTTTTCGTGTCTTTCGCTTTACCGTCGCTTGCCCCGCAATACATTTACCCGTTCAGCAAAAGCATGATAACAGGAACCAAAAAATCCTCACTTTCACCGAGCCAGGTAATCGATCGTCTCGCCATCGCCATGGCTGGAGGGAACTTCGAGATTCAGAAAAGAGAAAATGAAAGAATCGATTTTCGTCATGGGACCTATCTGACTCAAACTGCTACCATGATGCCCAAGAGGGGAAAGATCACGGTTCAACCGGACGGCGATGGTTCGCGGGTGTGCTTTGAGATCGAGGTCTATGGTTTCGCAAAATATTGGCTGATCTTTTTTGCGGTGATCTTTTGTTGGATGATCTTTCCTCCGGTCGTTGTGTACCGGGCATTATGCTATCACCCCGGCAAGCTGATGCAGAACCTGCTCCAAACTGTATAAAGGCAGAACCAAGAGGGCGCTCGCCACATTCTGTTCGCGCCTGCGTCGCTCACTCCTTGAGACTTCTTTACGATCTATGAAAATTGAAAAAGCAGGCTTCATTGCTTTCCCCGCAGCTGACTTCAAGGCCTCAGTGGTTTTTTACCGCGATCAATTGGGTCTGCCTTTGCTGAAAGAAGGCGAGGACGGGTTGTCCCGCTTCGCGCGGTTCGATTGTCCGGGCCTACAGATCCATGTCTACGAATGGAAGAAAGCATTTAATCGAGCCCACACCGGACTGCAGCTCTATGTCCGGGACGTGGACGCGCTTTACGCTGAGTTGAAAGAAAAAGGCGTCCAATTCAACGGGGCGGTCCGGGAGGAGCCATGGGGTGGTCGCGTTGTGACTGTGAGGGACCCGGACGGCAATCTGTTTGATCTCCTGAATATTGATTTCGAGAGGAAGTTTAAATAGGTCGAATTTCTGGTCCTCGATTGGGGGCGTTCTTTATACCTGCTTTAAGGGGTTGGTTCGGTGGTTTGATCGTAGCGATGGCAGGGGAGTGCCGTCGTCGGTACCCGTCGCACTCCGTGCAGAGCAAAAAAAGGGCTGCAGACACAAACTGCAGCCCTCGATGATAAAGTTTGAAGCCAGCACTAGTGCTTGTGGCCGTGGTGGCTGTGGTCGTGGTCGAGGTAGAGCCCCTTGAACGCGGCGATTTTCTTGCCCAGTGTTTCCGGAGCTTCCGCGCCGGAAGACTGCTTGCTCTTCATGGAGTAGAGGATGATGTGGTGGAGCAGCTCCAGCTTGTCCTTGTAGTGCTCCTGGTCGGGCTTGATACGCTGGGCAAGGAAGTAGTTGGCGGCCTCGTCGATGATTTTCGAAGCGTGGCTTTCCTTGTTATTGACCCAGCGAACGAGCTGTTGGTGATCCTGGGCGGTCAGTTCGTCCTTGTCCGAGAGCTCACGGATCTGCGTGGCGGCTTTGGTGATGGTTTCGACATGCTGCTCCAGTTCGCCGAATTTCAGCTCATCGCCATAGATGCCGCAGGGAACCTGGCAGTGGGCATTGGCGGATACGGCTGCAGCCAGAGAGAGAAGAAGCGATAGAAGTAGTTTTTTAGTCATAGTTAAAATTCTAAGGCTTTAATTGAGAATGCAAACCAAGAGAGCAAACTGTAGGCGGTTTTCATGCTTGTTCTGGCAAGGGAAGCTGTTTTTCTAGCGCGTTTTCTCATGAAGCGCACACACAACTGTTCTCAACTCCGCAAATCCGATGCCGGTTCGACTGCTACTTTAAGCGGTTGGGTCGACTCAGTCCGTGACCACGGCGGTATTCTATTTGTCGATCTTCGCGACCGCGAGGGCCTGACCCAGATCGTTCTCGATCCGGGCAACCCCGCACTGGAGGCGCAATTTGGCTCCATTAAGCCGGAATCGGTCATATCGGTCAGCGGCAAGGTCCTGGAGCGGGGCAACGATGCCGTGAACAAGAATCTCCCCACCGGCGACATTGAGCTGCATGCCACGGAGTTGAAGGTCCTGAACATCTCCAAGACGCCGCCTTTCCCCATGGATGACTCCGCCGACAAGGTCGGGGAAGATCTGCGGATGACCTACCGCTACCTCGACCTGCGCCGCAGCTCCAACCTCAAGCTGCTCAAGTTGCGCCACAAGACCAGCCAGTCGATCCGCAACTTCATGGATGAGGAGGGTTTTCTCGATGTGGAGACGCCGATGCTTTTCAAGAGCACGCCCGAGGGCGCCCGTGAATTTCTGGTGCCGAGCCGGATGAACCCCGGTGCGTTCTACGCGCTGCCCCAGTCACCCCAGCAATACAAGCAGATGCTGATGGTGGCCGGAGTCGAGCGCTACTACCAGCTGGCCCGCTGCTTCCGCGACGAGGACCTCCGCGCCGATCGCCAGCCCGAGTTCACCCAGCTCGATATCGAGCTCTCTTTCATCGACCGTGAGGACATGTATGCCCTGATTGAGGGACTGATGAAGCGCGTCTGGAAGGACGTGCTCGATGTCGATCTCGAAACGCCCTTTCTCCGCATGAGCTACTACGATGCCATGAACCGATTCGGCGTGGATAAGCCGGACATGCGCTTCGGTATGGAGCTACAGGACTGCGGCGAGATTTTTGCCAATTCCGGCTTCAAGGTGTTCAAGGGTGCGCTCGACTCGGGTGGGGCGGTCAAGGCCTTCAATGCCAAGGGCCTGGCCGACCTCACGCAAGGCGAGCTTCGCGATCTCGAGGATGCCGCCAAGTCACTGGGGGCCAAGGGGCTCGCCTTCATCAAGTCCGAAGGCGGGGAGTGGAAGTCGCCCATTCTCAAGTTCTTCTCGGATGAGGAGAAGGCCGCGCTCAAGGAGAGCCTCCAGATTGAGGACGGCGATATCGTCTTCTTCGCCGCCAGCGAATGGGAGCAGGCCTGCACCATCCTGGGGCGGGTACGGCTCGATGCCGCCAAGCTCCTGGTCAAGCGCGAGAAGCTGACCATCGATCCGGCCGACTACAAATTCCTCTGGGTGATCGAATTTCCGCTCATGCTTTTCGATGAGGAAGCCGGCCGCTACGTGGCCTCGCACCACCCGTTCACCGCACCGGTGGAAGAAGATATTCCGCTGCTCGACAGCGACCCGAAGGCCGTTCGCGGGCAGCACTACGACCTCGTGCTCAACGGTGTCGAGCTCGGTGGCGGTTCCATCCGTATCCACCAGCCGGAAGTGCAGAAGAAAGTCTTTGAGGACGTGCTCAAGATCGAACCGGATGTGGTGGAAAGCCGCTTCGGTTATATGCTGCGCGCCTTTGAGTACGGTGCCCCGCCGCATGGTGGCATCGCCTTCGGGCTCGACCGCATGGTCACCATTCTCGGCGGGCGCAGCAGCATCCGCGACGTGATTGCCTTCCCCAAGAACCAGAAGGGACAGGAGATGATGACGGCCAGCCCGGGTATTGCGACCGAGAAACAACTGCGTGACCTGCACATCAAAGCTGTGCTGCCCAAGAAGGAAGAGAGCTAAGCACTGGCGATAAACCTGTTATTATTGAAGTTTGCAGCTGGCATGGTATGCGAGTTGCTCCTTGGCTGTGGACGGTTGCGGACTGAGAGGCAGTTCGACGGCGGCAACTAAAATTATTCAAGAACATGTTTATCAGCGCACTAGAGATTTTCAAACTGGGTATCGGGCCCTCAAGTTCACACACGACCGGCCCCATGGTGGCGGCCGGTGCGTTTCGTGAATGCATGGACGAATATCTCTCCGGCGCCGAAGACAAGGCATCGGACGCTCTTCGTGTGCAGTGTATCCTGAAAGGGTCGCTTGCGTTCACCGGCAAGGGCCACTCCACGGATTCGGCCCTGACTTTTGGCCTGCACGGCTACACGGCCGAGGAGCTCAGCACGCAGGACAGTGCCGAAGTCCTGAAAGCCTTACTCGAAAAGCCCGGTATCGTGCTCGGAAAGTCGGGCGCGACCGTCGCCTTCGACCGGGAGAAGGACGTGGTGTTTGACCGGGGGCCTGCCCTGGAGGAGCATTCGAACGGGATGATCTTCCAGCTCTCGAAGGGGGAGGATGTCCTGCTGGAAAAACGCTATTTTTCGATCGGCGGAGGCTTCGTCTGCACGGAGGAGGAGATCAAGGAACTCGCCGGTCCGGTAAAAATGCACAGCGAAAAAAAAGAACGGCATTACTACGATTGTGCCGAGGAGCTGCTGGAAATTGCGGACACGACCGGACTGTCGATTGCCGAGATTCAGCGGGAAAACGAGCTCTGCTATCGCAGCGAGAAGGAACTCAATGAGGGGCTGGATAAAATTTGGGAGACCATGTGTCACTCCCTGGAGCGCGGCTTCTCGAGCGAGGGCAGACTTCCCGGATCGCTGAAGGTGGAGCGGCGAAGCAAGAAAATTTACGAAAGCCTCAAGCAGGCAGACCGGAACATCACGATCAACGAATGGCTGAGCGTTTACGCCATCGCGGTGAATGAGGAAAATGCGGCGGGGCACTCCATTGTCACGGCACCGACGAACGGAGCGGCCGGGGTGATTCCGGCGGTCTTTTACGCGTACATGCAGCACGAGGGCGGCAAGCCTGCCGAGGTCTATGATTACCTGCTCACGGCCACGGCCATCGGCGGAATCATCAAGCATAACGGATCGATTTCGGGTGCCGAAGTCGGCTGTCAGGGAGAGGTTGGTTCGGCCGCCTCGATGGCGGCGGCCGGCTTTTGTGCGGTGCGCGGTGGTACCGCCCGGCAGATCGAAAATGCGGCGGAAATTGCGCTCGAGCATCATTTGGGCATGACCTGTGATCCTATCGGCGGTCTGGTACAAATTCCCTGCATTGAGCGCAACGCTTTTGGCGCGGTCAAGGCACATGCCGCGGCCAATCTGGCACTCAGCGGCTCGGGCACGCATTTTGTCTCCCTGGATAGCTGTATCGCCGCAATGCAGCAGACGGGCAAGGAGATGTCGTCCAAGTACAAGGAGACATCGCTGGCCGGTTTGGCTGTTACGGTGACAGAGTGCTGATCCGACGGAGGCTCAAAGCCGGATCAACGGCTGGATCGTATCACAAGGAGTGGGCGCTTGCGTTAGTCATCGCAATGTTTTGTATGGCCCACTTGCATGCAAAGATTGACGCCCGCCGGACTTAGTGGATTTTCTTTCCCAGACAGCATTCACCGAGCGAGTTCACGCTTGCCGACACGCCGGGACTGCCGCACGCGCGGAAAGTTCTAGAACAATTTACACTGACCCTCAGTTGACATGAAAGCCGAAGCTCAAGTTTACGAAAAAATTAACACCGTGATTTGCCGGGACGCCGTCGAGGCAAGTGAACAGGTGGCCCGTGAGATCATCGATCTGATTCGGAAGCGCAGCGAGGAATCGAAGCCGGTCGTGCTCGGGCTCGCCACCGGGTCGACGCCCCTGTTGCTCTACAAACGCCTGATTCAGGCGCACCGCGACGAGGGCCTGAGTTTTAAAAATGTCATTACCTTTAATCTCGATGAATATTACGGATTGGAGCGTGAACATCCGGAAAGCTACTGGAAGTTCATGCACGATCAGCTCTTCGACCACATCGACATACCGGCGGAGAACATCAACCTGCCGGATGGTCGGGTGCCGCGTGACGAAGTCTTTGCTTATTGCCAGAATTACGAGAAGCAGATCGAGGAAGCCGGGGGCCTGGACATTCAAATTCTCGGCATTGGCCGGACCGGGCACATCGGTTTCAACGAACCCGGTTCGAGCGAAGATTCCCTGACCCGTATGGTCACGCTCGATCATTTGACCCGTAAGGACGCCGCCCGTGACTTCCAGGGGGAGAACGCGGTGCCCCGCAACGCCATCACCATGGGGATTGGCACGATTTTAAAAGCGGAGAAAATCTACCTGATGGCCTGGGGGCAGGCCAAGGCGGAGATTATCTCCAAGGCGGTGGAAGCCGAGCCGACCGGCGTGCTTCCGGCCAGCTTTCTGCAACTGCACAAGAACGCGACGTTCTACATCGACCGTGCGGCTGCCTCGGAACTGACCCGCATCAAGCGGCCCTGGTTGGTGGGACCATGTGATTGGGAGCGGGTCCTGATCCGCAAGGCGGTGATCTGGCTGGCCAGAGAACGCGATAAGCCGGTCCTGAAGTTACGTGACGCCGACTACAGCGAGTTCGGGCTTTCGGAACTTTTGACGGATTACGGCCCCGCCTATGATCTCAATATTGCGATTTTCAATGACCTGCAGCGCAGCATCACCGGCTGGCCCGGTGGCAAACCGGATGCCGATGATACCTATCGCCCGGAGCGGGCACTGCCGAAGCAGAAACGCTCCCTGGTATTGAGCCCCGAACCGTTGATCGCGGAGATGGGCATGGGGGCGACCATTCGCCGTCTGGTCAGTCAGGGCCATGAAGTGACTCTGGCGCACCTTTGCTCCGGAAATCTGGCCGTTTCGGACCGTGATGCGCTCTACGCTGCCGAGTTCGCCAGTTCGGTGATTGCGGAGGAAGGAGACTCCAACGGAGGCACCGGATCCCGAATTCCTGTCCTTAAAGAACTAAGGGAGAAATCACCTTACGAAGATGCCAGCCCGACCGTACGCGCCTTCAAGGGGCTTCTGAGGAAGAACGAAGCGACGACTACGGGGATGGCGCTTAAACTGGAGTCCAAGCAGATTCGCCACCTCGATCTTCCCTTCTATGAGAAGGGGCGCTACCGCCGATTCAAACCGGAGGAAGACGATGTTGCCATCCTGGTTGAGCTTTTGCGGGAGATTCAGCCGCATCAGATTTACATGACCGGACACCAGTCCGACCCCAGTTCGCTCGATGCAGTGAGCTTTGGACTTTTCAAGCAGGCCGTCGATGAAGTGAAAGCTGACGACTGGTGGCAGGATTGCCGTGTCTGGCTCTACAGCCCCTCCGATTCCCTCATGCCCTGTCACGAAACCGAAATGAGTGTGCCGGTCAGCCCGGACGAGCTGCAGGAAAAGGTCATGGCGATCTACAACTATCATACCCAACGCAGCCAGGTGCCCGGCATCGAAAACCAGGAGGCCTGGGACGTGGCCCGAAGTTTGGGGCGAAAAGCAGCCGAGGAAATCGACGCGCTGGGACTGGCCGAGTACGAGGCTCTGGAGCGTTTTCAACACTGGAAGGAGCAAGCTTAGGCGAACCGATGACCGTTCAAAACCTCAGTATCGTCCCGCCTCTTGATCCGAATTTTGTTTCTCCGTACCTGTGGGAAGAAGCTTACCTGGACAAGGCGCGCGCCCACCCGGAATCCTATACCGCGCTGGTCGACATTCTCAGGCCCGACGGCTCCGGCAAACGAATCGAACTACTCAGTCTTCCTGAGACCGACGAACATGCGGTGGATAACTTTTTTCGCGTCGAACGACTAATTAAATTTTTGCTCTGGCAGGTCGGCGGCTCGCTGGTGTGCATTGACGGTCCGCAGGCCTGGGTGCGTGCGCTCGGGGAAAAATACCAAGAGGGCGGTGAGCGTTCTTTTGATAATGAAACCATCGGCCGGCAGGTTTACGGCGAGGCGCTTCGATTTGAAAAGGCGGCACTCGGCGGAACGGAAGCGCCTTCCCTGAGTAGTCAGGACATCGGCGGGCATACCAGGGGTAACCGGATCGGCTTCGACCTCGGCGGTAGCGACCGGAAGTGCGCCGCCGTGGTTGACGGGGAAGTGGTCTTTTCGGAAGAGATTCCCTGGTCACCGTATTTCGAGTCCGACTCCACTTATCACATCGAAGGCATCCGAGACAGCATCGAGCGCGCAGCGAAACATTTGCCGAAAATCGATGCGATCGGGGGGAGCGCCGCCGGCATCTACATCAATAACGAACCTCGCATCGCTTCCTTGTTCCGCGGGCTTTCGCCGGAAGCCTTGGAGAATGAGGTGCGTCCCTTCTTCCGAAATTTCAGCAGTGAGTGGGACGGCGTGCCGTTTCAAATCGCCAACGATGGTGACATTACAGCACTGGCGGGGGCCATGATGCTGGGCGAGGGCGAATACCTCGGTATTTCCATGGGCACGAGCCTGGCCTGTGGTTATGTCGACCATGACCGGCGCATCACCAGCATGCTCAACGAGCTCGCCTTCGTTCCGGTCGATTTCCAGAAAGACGGACCGGTCGACGAATGGTCCGGTGATGCGGGTTGTGGCGTACAGTATTTCTCCCAGCAGGCCGTCGCCCGCCTGGCCACCAAGGCAGGGCTCTCTTTCGATGCCGACATGTCGATGCCGGTCATTCTCGAAGAGGTACAAAAACTGGCGGAGGAGGGCAACGAACGCGCCAGTCAGATCTTTCACACTATCGGAGTTTATCTCGGGCATACCCTGGCACTGTTCTCTCAACACTACGCCATCAAGCATGTCCTGCTTCTCGGTCGGGTCATGAGCGGGGCTGGAGGGGAATGGATCATCAATCAGGCCAAAGAAGTCCTGGAAAAAGAGTTTCCGGAAATCGCGAAAAAAATAAAGCTATCGGTTCCCGACGATCGTTTAAGACGTCACGGACAGGCTATCGCCGCAGCCAGTTTACCACCCATCGATTAAATTTATTTTCCAGCTATGAACGCCAATACAGATTTTCAGCTATTTCACGAAAAGGCCGATCTTTATCTGCCGCAGGGGGACGATGTCTCCGCGGCATTGAAGAAGACGACACATCTCGGAGTGGGTGCCCACCAGGACGACCTCGAGTTTATGGCGCTGCACGGCATACTCGAGTGTCGAGACAATGAGGACCAGTGGTTTGGCGGCGTGACGTGCACCAACGGGGCAGGCAGTGCCCGACAGGGGCCATTTGCCAATCATACCGACGAGCAAATGCAGGTGGTTCGCGCCGAAGAGCAGCGCGAAGCGGCCCGGCTCGGGCAGTACGCCTACATGGCGCAACTGGATTATCCCAGTTCAGAAATCAAGGATACCGCAGCCGCGGAGAACCTGGTCAACGATCTGGTGAACCTGCTCGAGCGCGGTTCGGTCAAGGTGGTCTACACGCATAATCTGGCGGATAAGCACAGCACACACATCGCTGTGGCGGCCGCTTTGATCAAGGCCATCCGCAAGCTGCCGAAAGAGAAGCGACCGGAGAAATTGATCGGCTGCGAAGTATGGCGCGACCTGGACTGGATGTCGGATGACAAGAAAGTGGTCATGGACCTCGGTAAGGATGCGGATTTTGCCGCCAAGCTGAACGGTCTCTTCAAATCGCAAATCACTGGCAAGCGCTACGATCTCGCGGTAGAAGGGCGCCGCCGTGCCAATGCCACCTTCTTTGACAGCCACAGCACAGATGAATTCGAGCGGGTTTGCTTTGGTATGGATCTTACGCCGCTGATAGAGAACGACGACCTGGACCCGGCTGCCGCGGTCCTCCCGCTTATTGAGGAATTCCGAAAGAGCGTGGAAGCCGAAGTCGCGAAGTATTTTAAGGCCTAATACCAATTTTAAAAAATTGATACTTAATGGTTGTAGCGATGGCACGCCGGTGCCGTCGATGATCGCTCGCACAGATCGATCGACCTTGCTCTTGCAACGCCATCTACGAGGACACACCGTCCTGAAGCTGATATAAGGGCTTCCCCAAAAGAGCCTAAACCTGTTTCTCCATCCAGAGCGGGGTCACCACATACCAGAGAACAGTGGCGATGAGCATGAGCAACTTCATGCTCTCCAGCTCCAGTACACCGGAGAGGTAGAGAACCGAAGGAACCGTCAGCAGGGCCAAGGCGGCGAAGGAGATTATGGAGAGTACGGGTTTCATGCGTGGACCTCTTTCTTGTGGGTGAGTTTACTTAAGACAATGTAGAGCGCTGCGGCGGCAAACCAGCCGGGCAGGCTGACAAAATAGATTTCCATGCGCCCGCTCAGTGCCAGCCAACTACAGGCCGAGCAAACCGCAATCCAGGTGACTAGGGGAACCCAGTTGAAGTCGATGCCACGGGCTTCGGCGTAATTCTTTTTCAAGCCGATCTTATCGAAGAGCCAGAAATCGACAAAAATGATGGCGCCCATGGGCATGAGGATCATGCCGTAGATCGCGACGAAGCCGAGCAACTTCATGGCGACGGCCGGGAACATGCCCGCTACGGTCGCGATGGCTCCGGTAGCCAGGGTGACCTTGAAACGCGAGACGGAAGGCATGATGGCCTGGAAGGCGAGGCCGGCGCGATAAATGGTCGGGTTAGCCGTGGTCCAACCCGCCACGATCACACAGATCAAACCGGCGACACCACAGGCGGCCTCGGCCATCGGTCCCGGAAGCACCCCCGTATTGCTCGGGTCGATCTGCAACTGCAGGGCATAGAGGATCGAAGCACAGAGCCAGGCCATAAAGTGGCCGACGTACATGCCGGAGGCGGAGGCCACGCCATACCAGGATTTCCTGGCATAGCGAAGAACGGAGAGGTCGGACATGCCGACGTGCATGGCCATATTACAGAACCACGCAAAGAAGGTGACGTGCCAGAAGGTGAACTTCGCCTGGCCGGGCAGGGGATCGCCGCCTTTCCAGATTTCCTGGGCCAGGCCCCAGAGGCCACCCATCTCCTCAAGGCTCGAACCGCTGGTATCGATAAACTGCCGGACGCCGACGATCCCGAAGCAGAGAAAGACCAGCACCATCCACGGGGCCGCGATGTTGGCGAAGCGCGCCACCGTCTTGTAACCGTAGGCGGCCACAATAGAGATGACGGCCCCGACCCCGAGAACGCCGAGCACCCAGCCCACGCTGTTCGGCGCGACATCGTTCAGTCCGGGCATGGGGTAGTTGAACCAAACCCCGACCGCAGTGGCCGAGACCGTAATCATGGAGCCCGCCAGAAAACAGAACATGATCCCGTTCGCCAGGTTGTAGAGCACGACCATGCGCTTGCCGCAGATTTTCTCCAGTTGGTAGTAAAGGGTCAGCCGTGCCCGAACTGCAATCGGCGCACAGAGAAACATCCAACTAAAGACCGCCAGCAGGTTGCCGACGAAGAGGCCGACGAGAACATCGAAGGCGCCAACGCCCGCCGCCACAAAGAGCGGCCCGATCATCAGCTCGGTACCGGCACAGTGCTCGCCGGCGTATTGGCCGATGAAACTTTTGAAGCCCAAACGGGCTTTTTCAGGGACAGGTTCGCGTTCGAACTCGTCGTGGGCGTGATGCTCCAGTTCTTCAATGGGGTCTTCTTTCACAGTATGTTTTTAGTTAGGGGATATGTTTGTTGAGCCGAAGCTTAACGTTTGGAAAGCACTTCGGATTCATAAGCCCGCACTTCGTCGAGCCACTTGAAGTCTCCGGCGATTTGGTTCCTATGGCAGAACTCTTCCCAGACGGCACCTGCCGGAAGCATGCGCGCATCCTCCATCAGGGCGAGACGTGCACTGTAGTCGCCTGCGGCTTCCAGTTGCTTCAGCTTTTCATTCGGGCTGAGGAGGGCCAGGAGCAGCGCTTTCTGGGTGGCGCGGGTGCCGATCGCCCAGGCTGCGATCCGATTGATGCTGGCGTCGAAGAAATCCAGGCCGATATGGACCTTGGAGAGGTGGTCGCCACGAACGATTTCTTCGAAGATCGCTTTGGTCGGATCGTCGAGTACCACCACGTGATCGCTGTCCCAGCGCACGCCACGGCTGACGTGGAGCAGGATTTCCGGAATGTACTGCAGGACCGAGCTGATCTTGTCGGCAATACTCTCGGTGGGATGAAAATGGCCGGCATCCAGGCAATAGAGGATCTGATTCTTGATGGCATAGCCCAGATAGAAATCGTGCGAACCAACCACGTAGGTCTCCGACCCAATCCCAAAAAGCTTGCTTTCGACGGCGTCAAGCAAGTGGTCCGTATTGTAATCCTCCTTCAAAATCTCATCGAGGCTCGCCATGAGGCGCTGCCGCGGCGCCGTCCGGTCCGCGGGGCTGTCTTTCATCCCGTCCGGCACCCAGATATTATTCACGCAGGCGCTGCCCAGTTGCTTGCCGATCTCGGCCCCGATATGGCGGCAGCATTTGCAGTGTTCGATCCAGAATTGACGGATTGACTCATCCGAGTGGGCCAGGGTCATGCCGTCGTCGGCCTTCGGGTGGGAGAAACAGGTCGGATTGAAATCCATACCGATCTTCTGTGTTTTGCACCAGTCGATCCAGCTTTGGAAATGTTGCACCCCGATGGCATCCCGATCGGCCTTATCGGAGGAGAAATCACCGTAAATCGCGTGCAGGTTCAGCCGATGCTGACCGGGGACGAGACTCATGGCTTTCTCGATGTCCTGCCTGAGTTCATCGATACTGCGTGCCTTGCCCGGATAATTACCGGTTACGGCCAGGCCGCTGCCGAGCTCGGCGTCCGGACTTTCGAAGCCGCCCACGTCATCGCCTTGCCAGCAATGCATGGAGATCGGGACTTGTTCAAGGGTGCTGAGCGCTTTTTCAACATCCACGCCAATTTCGGCGTAGCGCTCGATTGATTCTTTGAAAACAGAAGACGACATAAAATGATAGACTTTTGATGCCTCCGTTCATCCCCATGAAAAAAGTTCACTCCAGAACCGCGGCAAAACAATCATTCTTTCTGCAACTGGTTCCCTGGCTGGTCTTGGGGTATCAACAAAGGCTTTAACTAACTGGTGTTCAAGCCTACCTGATCTAAGCCGCCTGTGAGGGGCTTCAAGCACTATTTTCAAGCATTCAATTGAGACGCAACCAAATCGGGTGAAGGACTGTCCACAATGCCAGCAATTCAGACTAATTTCCCCCGGGGTTAGTATCGCCTATCCTGGTAAGTTCTTTGCATAGTATTGTAGACGCTTTTTTAAGTCGTCGGTGTGATTTATCCCCCGATTCGAACGGCAAGTGTGGATAACACCCTGTGCTGACAGCCCACAGCCGGCAATGATGCGATGCCCCGCAGACCATGCGCCAGCACGACGCCGCTCCGCCGGGGGATAAATCAATCCGATAGCGTCCACAGGTATAACACGCTGTAGGTTTGGACATATCCCCTCTTGCCTACTGCCGTCCATCCACTCCGCATTTTCGCAATAATCCGAGAATAGCTTATCTTTGGAGAAAGGTCTGTTTTGTTTGCAGAGCTTTTCCGGTTCTGTCCAAATTCAAGCTTCGATATTCAATCACAATAGCCCATGCCAAAAGCATCCTACCTATTTCTGTTACTGTGCAGCCTCCAGGCGCTCTCTCTGCATGCCATGTTTCTGCGCGAACGCCCGGAACAGGCGCAAAAGCCGAATATCCTGATTCTCTACGCCGATGACTGGCGCCACGACACACTCGGGGTGGCGGGGCACCCGATCGTGAAGACGCCCAATCTCGATAAACTGGCGAGCGAGGGTGTGCGGTTCACCAACAACTACGTGACCACATCGATTTGCGGCGTCAGTCGTGCATCACTCTTTACCGGTCAGTGGATGTCGCGTCACGGTTGTCGCGGTTTCAAAATGTGGGACACGCCCTGGCACCAGACCTTTCCGGCGCTTCTGCGCGAGAACGGCTACCACACCGGCCATGTCGGTAAATGGCATAACGGAGAATTCCCGGGAGATAAGTTTGATTATGGTACCGCCTACCACGGTAAGCATTGGTATGAAACGGGCAAAGAAAACGACTGGCGTTTGATGCACGTCACGCAGCGCAACGAGAACGATAGCATGAAGTTTCTGCGCGAACGGCCGAAAGATAAACCCTTTTGCCTGACAGTCGCTTTTTTCGCGACGCACGCCCAGGACGACCATCCCCTGCAGTTTCTACCGCAACCGGAGAGCCTGAGTCTTTACGAAGGCCTGCATATTCCCGTGCCGCCCAATGCGACCCGGGAATCATGGGAGCGTTTGCCCGATTTCTTTACGGCCGAAAACGAGGGGCGCAACCGCTGGCGCTGGCGCTTCGATACGCCGGAAAAATATCAGAGCATGATGAAGAACTACTACCGCCTGGCTACGGAAGTTGATACGACCAGTGGGCGAATTCTGGCAGAACTCGAGGCACAGGGTGTGCTCGAGAACACACTGGTGGTTTTTACCACCGACAACGGATACTACCACGCCGAGCATGGCTTGGGGGACAAGTGGTATCCGCATGAGGAAAGCATTCGGGTGCCGCTGATTATCAAGGACCCCCGCATGGAAGCCAGCACCCGAAACACAACCGATGAAAGCATGACGCTCAACGTCGACCTGGCCTCGACCATCCTCAGGGCTGCGGGCATCACTCCCCCCGAAGGCATGCAGGGGCGAGATTTGTCACCGTTGTATTTGGCCGAGGAGAAGCCCGAGTGGCGTGACGCGTTCTTCTACGAGCATCCCACCTTGAGGGATGCGGACTTCATCCCGGCGTCCCAGGCGCTGGTGCGTCTGGACTGGAAGTATTTCTACTGGCCGGAGCAGGAGGTGGAGCAGCTTTTCCATCTGGAAACCGATCCCCGTGAAGAGAATGATCTGGCCCCGAACGAAGCTTATGCAGGGAAGCTCAAGGAAATGCGCCAGCATTTCCACGAACTCAAAAACGCCGCGAAATAAGCACGCCTATCCAGTACCGATTATGAAATTTCCACTGACCATTATTTTGGCCGTCGCCTTGAAGTTACAGGCGACCGTGGTGCCCTACAATTTTCCGGAGAGCTTTCCGGTGAGTGAACGTTATCAGGTCAAAGTCGACCAACATACGATTGAGCCCCTGCAGACAGAGCGCGGGGCGATTTTGAACTTTGGTATGAGCGAGCCGGTAGAGATTCAGGTTGCACTCGATCAAGCCCCGCAGGACGTCGTGATTCGCCCGCTCCATGCCGGCATCGAAGCCAGGGTCGAGGGTCGGGTGCTGCGGTTCCAGTTGCCCCGGCCGATGAATCTCAGTGTGGAGGTCGATGGCGATATCAGCGATCCATTGTTGGTGTTTGCCAACCCGAAGGAGTTGAACGCGCCCTCCAGGGAAGACCCCAAGGTAAAATACTACGAGGCGGGCAAGGTGCACCAGGAGGATGAAATTTTTCTGGAGCACGGAGAGACGCTCTATCTCGAACCGGGGGCTGTCGTGAATGCGGTGGTCCGCGCGGTGGATGCGCGTAACGTCTCCATTCGCGGTGCGGGAATCCTCAACGCCGGTTACCGGAAGCATAAGATCAACCAACTGGTGCTGCGCGAGTGTGTGGGGGCACGGCTCGAGAATTTTATCATTCTCGATAGCTTCGGCTGGACGATACACCTGAGCGGCTCGGAGGATATTGAGATCGACAATGTCCGGGTGGTGGCCTGGCGGGCGAACTGCGACGGGCTGGATATCGAATACTCCAGCCGGGTCCGTGTGAACAATTGCTTCTTCAGGACCTACGACGACTCGATCGCAGTCAAAGCACTCTATCCCAGAGGTGTGGCGGGGGTTCCGCTACAGGAAATGATCGATCCGGAGACCCTCGGGAAGCACGACGTGCCCGAAATAGAGGGCGATGTCATCGGTGACATTCTGGTCCGTGACAGCGTCTTTTGGACGGACGGCGCCCAGAGTCTGGAGATCGGCTTCGAGTTGCGTGTGGACCGGATTAAAGGCATCACCTTCCGTAACTGCGATGTGATACACGCGCGCGGAGGCGCTGCATTCTCGATCCATAACGGCGACCGTGCGATCATTGAAGATATCGTACTGCAGGACATACGTATTGAGAACGTGAAGCGGCTTTTTGATTTTCATGTCGGCCTCTCGATTTACAGCGACGACTGCCCGGAGCAATTCCGGCGCAGCAATCCGAACCGCGAACCACCTTCCCGCCGCCCTGAAATGGCGAATAATCCCTGGCAATGGTTCGTGCCGCTGGATGAGCATTTGCCAAAATATCAGGACAACCGCGGCTTGGTCCGTAACGTTGCCGTGCGGAGCATGACCGTGCTGGAAAAGCCCAAGGTGCCTTCGATCCTACAGGGTTACAGCCCCGAACGGACGATTCAGGATGTGACCTTCATTAACCTGAAAATTGCCGGGGAACCCGTCCTGTCAGCGGACGACCTCGACCTTTACCAAAAGCATACCCGGAATGTGCGTTTCCTTGCGCCTGACGACATTGCCCTTCGCTTTGATCCGGTCATACGGGAAATTGAAGGCTGGACCGTGCTCGTCGAGCCCAAGCTGTTACCAGGCGGAGCGGAGGCGGAAGTTGGGAAACGAGCACTTTCCATGCTGCAAAACCATCTGGAACGCATTGCCATCCTTCTTCCGGAAAAACAGCTCGCGGAGCTGCGCACTTGTGAAATCTGGCTGGAATACGACCACCCGAGTTTGGGTAGTATGCAATACCACCCGGGAGAGGAGTGGCTGATCGACAACGGTCACGACCCGCGACTGACCAAGAAGGTTCACATCACCCAGGCGGAGGACTTGTTGTCGCGTCAGCAGATGCTGAAGCACCCGGCGGTAATTCTGCACGAGTTGGCGCACGCCTATCACGACCTGATCCTCGGTTTCGACGAGCCACGCATCCTAAAGGCCTACGAGCAGGCGATGGAGTCCGGCAAATACAAGGAGTCGCTCCTTTTTACCGGGGACTACGTCGAGCACTACGGCTGCACCAATCACAAGGAATACTTTGCCGAAAGCACGGAAGCCTATCTCTACCACAATGATTTTTACCCCTTCGTAGCCGCCGAATTGAACGAACACGATTCCGCCGCGTTCGAATTGATGGCGGATATTTGGGGCACTAGAAACGACTGAAACCAGACGAACCAAGTAACCCCCTATGAAGTGCTCCATGGCCCTCCCAGTTTTTAAGATCCCAGGACGCAGGTTTTTATTCGCCGCATTAATTCTGGCACTTACTCATGCGGTCGCTGCTCTGAACGCCGAGGAGGTGGACCTCTCCGGAATTTGGTCTTTTGAGTTGGATGAAGCCAATGCCGGTGTGGATGGGAAGTGGTTCAACCGCTCATTGACGGACACCGTTCGACTCCCCGGTACGACCGACGAGAACAAGAAAGGTATCCTGAAAGACGAAGCGCCGACCGACCGGCTTTCGCGGGTGTGGTATTGGAAGGGCCCTGCCTGGTATCAGCGCGAGGTCATGATCCCGGAATCATGGGGTGGGAAGCGCATCACGCTCTTCCTGGAACGGACGAAGAATGCCCGTGTTTGGGTGGATGATACATTCATCGGATGGGACGATACCCTGAGCGCCCCACACATCCATGATCTGACCGAGGCAATGACTCCCGGAGCGCATACAATTACTATACTGGTCGATAATTCCATCATGCCGCCTGTGGGGCCTGCCCATGCCGTGGATGAACGCACACAGACCAACTGGAACGGGGTGATCGGGCGGATTGAGCTTCACGCGACAGACCCTGTCTGGATCGAGCACGTCGAAGCTTATCCAAATATCGAGGCGGGCACCATAAGGATTGTGGCCGAAATCGGCAACGATACAGGACAGCATATTGAAGGCGGACTATCTGTGGAAGCTGAAACCACAAACACGGAAAACGCGGTCGAATACCGGCCGACAAAAGTCGATTTCGATACGCGTGAGAACCTTCTCCGGCTGGAGTTCACCTACGACCCCGGAAAAGAGCTTCCGCTTTGGGATGAATTCAACACCACATTGCTGCATTTGAATCTGAAGCTGGAAGCGAGGGGCGGGGGCAAGAACTATGCACATACCAAGGCGATCCGCTTCGGCATGCGCAGCTTCACCAGTGAGGATGGCCGGTTTCATGTGAACGGGAAGCCGGTTTTTCTGAGAGGGCGGACGGACTGTGCCAATTATCCCATTACCGGCTATCCGCCCATGGATAAAAAATCCTGGCTGAAGATTATGAGAATACACAAGGAGTGGGGGCTGAACCATATTCGCTACCACTCATGGTGCCCGCCCGAGGCTGCCTTTGCCGCTGCCGATGAGCTCGGTATCTACATTCAGGCCGAGCTTCCCAACAAGCGCAGCGGCTTCAAGGCGGAGGAAAGTAATGAAGCAGCCTACCACAATATTGACCGACTGGCGGGGAACGAATCGACGGATCAAGTGTCGCTCTGCGATTACGGCAAGCGCGAGGGGGAACTGATCCTGCGTCACTTCGGTAATTCGCCTTCCTTCTGCATGTTTACGCTCGGCAACGAACTGGGGCGCAATGAAGCGATGTTTGAATTCGTCCGCCACTTCAGGTTTCTGGACCCACGCAAACTCTATGCTCAAGGCTCGAACAACATGCACTGGAATCCCAGTTATGCCGAGGGCGACGACTTCTGGGCCGGTAAGTCGCTGGAAAAGGACGATCGGATTGTCCGCGGCTCGGACTCGATCTTCAGTCACGGCCTGACGCCGCACATCGAGAATCTTCCTCCTTCGACCATGGTCGATTACAGTGACGCGATCGAGGGCTGTCCCGTTCCGGTCATCGGGCATGAAACGGGGCAATTCCAGGTCTATCCAGACTTTCGTGACATTCCGAAATTCACCGGCGTGACCCGGGCGAGAAACTATGAAATCTTCCGTGAACGCCTGAAAGAGGCTGGCATGCTCGACCAGGCGCAGGACTTCGTCGAGGCCTCCGGAGCACTCGCTGCGATCTGCTATCGTGAAGATATTGAAGCGGCACTGCGGACACCCGGCTTCGGCGGCTTCCACCTGCTGGACATTCAGGACTTTCCCGGGCAGGGGACTGCGCTGGTGGGAATGCTGAATGTTTTCATGGAACCAAAGGGCTTTATCGCTGCGAGCGAGTGGCGTGAGTTCTGTAGTGCTGTCGTGCCGCTCATCCGCATGGAACGATATACCTGGACGCAGAACGAACAGTTCAGCGCCAGGATTGAGGTCGCTCAATACGGCCCGGGGGATCTCAGCGGGCATACCGTTCGTGTTAGCCTGATTGACCGGGAAGAAAACATACTTCACCAAAAAGATTTCCAAGCGGCAGATCTTCCGACAGGCGGCTTGCATCAGGTTGGCGAATATGTACTCGAATTCGGCTGCCTCGAAGAAATAGCAGCGGCCAAATTAACCCTGAAGGTCGCCATTCTCGGCACGCCTCATGTGAATCGTTATCCGATCTGGCTGTATCCTGAAAACGTCCGTACTCAAGTTCCACCAGGAGTGCGTCTCACTCGCTCTTTTCAAGATACGGAGACGCAGAAGTATCTGCAAGAAGGGGGCAGGGTACTGCTAATCCCAAAACTGGATGAGTTGCCTCAGAGTATCGAGGGAGCGTTTCAGAGCGACTTCTGGTCCCCTATGTTTTCTGTGGCTGCGATCAAGCGTGGTCAGGACCCCGCACCCGGCACCCTCGGCTTTCTCTGTGATCCCTCTTCGCCCGCCTTTGCTTCTTTCCCGACTGAGTCACACAGCAATTGGCAGTGGTGGCAACTGAACAAGAATTCCAGACCCATAATCCTCGACGCGACAGCTGATGATTTTCGACCGCTTGTGCAGATGATTGATAACTTTAACCGAAATCATAAGCTCGGACTGATTTTCGAGACACGAGTGGGTCAGGGATCGATGCTCGTTTGTGCGATCGATCTGCCGGGCATCAAACATACCCCCGAGGCGCGACAGTTGTTGCGCAGCCTGCAAGATTACGTCGCCTCGGATGAATTCAAGCCCGGGTACGAGATCGAGCGGGATGTCCTCGATAAATTGTTCCCCAGGTAATGGTCAGCGTGCACCCAGCTTCCATTCACGAATAAAGTTCGCCCAAGCCGTCTCCAAGCTCGAGCTTTCTCCCAACGCCTTAAAGATCATCGAACGGTGGAAGGCGATTCCGGACCTGACCAAATGGAGACTCGACTCAGGGTGCCCCGACCAGGAGGGGTCCTCATCGAGCGGACATTTTTTTATAATCCGCTCAATCCAGGCGGACAGCTTGGGGCCGACACACCAAATTACGGAATCATTGGCCGCTACTTCGCGGAACAATTTTGGTGTCTGGTATTCGATGACTGGATGATTGTCGGTGTTGACGGGATACAGGTCAAAGAGCGTTCCCGCTTCGGATAAATTTCCGGCGTAGAAGAAGGGTATTGATTCGGGCTCGGCTCTCACCATGTCCGGCACCGTCATCGACCAGTGTAAGCCCCGGACCGCATTCAGCATAACATTACGGTTGCCATCGGCAGGTACCGGGAACGGAACTGCCTCTCGGCGTGCGATCAAAGCGACTTTTTCTTCTCCGGGCACAAAATTGTTCCGCCACATGGTGACGTCGCCGAAGACTTCCAGCATTGTCTTCGCGATTACTCCAAACTCGTATTCGGTCAACTGATACATAGGCAGCCACTGCACGAACACGCCGTCCGGGTTCAGGCTTTCCAGTACCGATTTGTAGTGGTCTTTTGAGTACAAGCTACCCGCACCTCTCCGATAGGGTAAAAACAAGTCCGCGTTAATCATATCGAAGCGTTCGTTGCTTGCCATGAGATAGTGGCGACCGTCCTCAATCCGCACCTCGGAGCGTGGGTCCGTGAACAAGCCGCCGGTCATCGTCGGAGGGATCCATTTTTTTGAAGCTTCCACCACTGCAGGTGTCAACTCACAGGTGACGACCCGCTCAATGCTGGGAAACCGTTCATCGAGTGCGGCACCTGCCGAGATGCCCGTGCCAAGCCCGATGAAAAAGACGCTCTTCGTGTCCGGAAAGAGATAAAGCGGGATGCGGGATTGGTTCGCCTGTTCTTCAAAAGCGGCGGTAGAGCCCAATGCGTAGGAAGAGTTGACCAGCACCGCCCGATGCCCGTTGGCTTTCTCGATTGCAGATACGGTACAGCCACTTTCCTCCCAGACCTCCAGTATTTTGGCAGGCTTCTCCCGGGAGGTTTGCGCGATGACAGGTAGATCGGAGGAGTCGAAAACCGTGAAGAGCATGACCAGCGCTGCAAATCCAATGAGCCGTAAAGCTACACCCGAAATCTTCCATCCGACCGGCAGCAAAATGGCCACAATTAGATAAACTGCGGTTAACATTTGCTGCGTTCCCCACATGCCCCAATTCGGCAGCAAGATAAATCCGCAGACCACCGAGCCCGTGATCGCTCCGACGACATTGATGGCCAGAAGCTTGCCGAGCATTTCTCCGGGCACACGCATATTGCGCTCGGCTACCTTCATTAAGAACGGAAAAACCGTACCCAATAGAATACAGACTGCACCGATACCTCCAAACCCCATCTTGACGAGATCCCGGATATAATCGCCCCAGGCATCGATGTCCTCAACCGGCTTAAGCCCATCGGTCGCATGCATTAACATGCCGGGGCCAAAAATGAGCAGGACCCCGCCTGATGTTGCTAGAATGCCCAGTATCAGCAGTGGCCGTCTGACCGTACGGGACAGGTATGAACTGATACACGCACCGATCGCCAGGCAGACCAGAACAACCGCAAGAATGATGGCGTAGGAATAAACTGAATTCTCGTGCACTTGGGCGAAGATTCTCATCCAGACCACTTCCAGGGCCAGAACGACAAAACCGGAAAAGAAACAGAGCAGTGATAGCGGTAATGTCCCGAAGCGGGAAGTGGGGGCCGCATCAGTCTTTTCACCAGTCTTCGATTGATCCGGGGGCGGATTCGTCACGGATGCGCTTTTGCCCGAAATCTTCCATGCCCAAATCCCGACACCGATTGAGATTGATAAAGCCAGCGTGTAACTAATGCCAAAGCCGAATGAGGGCACCCAAATAAACGCCGCAAACAAGACGCCGAGCGCGGCCCCAAAAGTATTGATCCCGTAAAAGAATGAAGCAGTCCGCCCAAAACGACTCCGTTCACGAATCATGACCTGGCCGATCGCCGGTATCGTTCCTCCCATGCAAAAAGAGGCGGGAAAGACCAGAACCGCTGCCAGACCAAATTTGACACACATAAGCCAGAACTCTGCCGAGACGGACTCGTAGAAGAATGGATAGATGGCTCTGAACGCATAGAGAATGCCGAAATAGGCCAATGCGGCCAATGCGATACCAAACTCGAGGCGTGCGTAGAGCTGCATCGGCTTGGCGCTCGCACCGGCACGCCGACCCCACCACCAACTGCCAGCTCCGAGGCCAGCGAAAAATGCGGCAAGCGTAATCGAGGCCGCCTGAGCGGTGTTGCCGAAAAGAAAGCCCAACTGCCGCATCCAAAGGAGTTGATAGACGAGACTGGCAAAACCGGAAAGGAATACCATGCACATGACGGCAAGCGTCATTGACGTATCGCTTTGCTGCCCGCCAGGCTCCGACCGCTTTTCTTTTGTGCTGCGCTTTGGTTGCTGAGTCATCGTTTTCAAGCTGGCAATAGATCATTGAGTCCGCTTTCTGGGAAGGGAATTTATCCGCAATGTCATCGCTGTCCGATCACGTTTGAATGGATGCCATTTTCAAGCATTCGAATGAGAAGGGTCCTCCATGTTTTCAGGGCATACTTTCACTTTGTCGTGATTGATGAAATCGCATCGGCCCGGGTAGCAGATCTGGAGGGAACGCAGGCTATATCCGTAGGACCTCACGATTTCGTTTCTTCGGCCACCGTGTAAAACAATCGTAAATTGTAAGTCTGTATTCATGTGCCCATACTTATTCAATTATCGTAATTGGGTGGTATGCCCCATATTATAAGGCTCTTAGGTTGAGGACGCCTCTTCAGCCTGTCCTTATAAGTACAGGAAGGGCCAGTGAATAAGATTTGTTTATACGCCCGGACAAAACACTAATGCCCGATATTGCCGTGCATTTTAGCCTCTACGACGTGCGGTAAGATTCACACCCCCTAATGAATATACAGTGTTACCCATTGTCTGCTGTTTCAGCCCTGAAAAAGGCGAGACAGACCACTTTAACGCTAGGCCTATTTGCTGCCTCTTTTCTGGCCTTCGCTACATCGGCGAATGCCCAGGTGCCCGACCTGACAGCGGGCGGGGAGCCCACGGATAGCGAGTATATTAATCTCGGCCCAACCGGCATGGAAGGCTGGATTTATAACAAGGGCTCAGGCAAGCTGAATGAGACAGTCGATGCGCGTCAGATTCTAGTGACGGCAGTGGATGCCGGTTCGCCGGCCGACGGCATTCTTGCGGTGGGCGATGTGATACTCGGGGCCGACGGTACTGGGGCCAGTCCGGTAAGTTTCACTTCGGATGCCCGTAAAGCCTTAGCCTATGCAATCGATGATGCCGAGGGCAATAATCCGGCGGTGTTAAAATTGCTTCGCTGGCGGTCCGGGGTGACGACCGAGGTGTCGATCACGCTTGAGTATCTGGGCGGGAGCTACAGCGCAACCGCGCCGTACAATTGCCTCAAGTCGGCGGCAATTCTGGAGAAGGGGATCGAGTACATCATGAACAACGTGACCGATACCGGGTATGGTGGTTTTGCCCCGACGGTCCTGTTGGCGGCCAATGATCCCGCCAACCCGGACAATGCGGCACGGCAGGCGCGTGCCCAGGCGGAGGCCTACGAACTCAATCTGACTCAAGACGAAATCGACGACATGGAGTCCAATGACCTGACCCGTTCGATTGGCAAGCCGTGGAATATCGGGCCTGCATTGATTACGCAGGCCGAGTATTATCTGCAGACAGGCGACAGCACCGTGCTGCCGTCAATTCGGGCGAGGGCGGTCCAAATCGCGAATGCTCAGAGCATGTTCGGTACAATGGGGCACCACTACTCACTGCCCGGTCCGAACGGTGAACTTAATCAGGCCTACGGCATAGGCTACGGCCCGGTGAACAATGCAGGCATGCCGTGCTTCCTCGGTCTGATCCTGGCCGAGAAGTGCGGGCTGACCGACCAGCGGATTCTGGACGGCATCGCACGTGCGGCGAAATACTTTCAATACTACGCCGACCTCGGCACCGTACCCTACGGTGAGAACAAGGAAACCGGCTCGATTGCCAACAACGGCAAGTCGGGACTCAACGCCATCGCGCTTGGTATGTTGAGCGGCTACGAACATCAGGCAAAGTATTTCAGTAAGATGTCTGTGTTTGGCGCCAGCGAGCGGGATGGTGGTCACACCGGTCCGTTCTTCAATCACCTCTGGACGCCGCTGGGTGCCAACTTTGGTGGCCAGGATGCACTGGTGAACTACTTTCAAACCACCAGTTGGTTGTATGACCTGCAGCGACGCTGGGACGGTGACTTCGTCTATCACCCTTATTATCAGAACGGCGGAATTTCCGACAATTGGGGCCAGGGCCACAAACCGTCCTGGACCACGCTGCTGACCTACGCCGCGCCACTCAAGCAAATCCATATTACCGGCAAGAGCGCCGCTGCGGCCCAGGTCCTCGATGCCACCGATATCGCACACATTGATTTTGCCAAAACCTATGATCCGACGACCCGCACAACTACAGAGCTAATCGAGGACTTGAAGTCGCCTTTGCCGCAACTCCATTGGAGCGCGAGTTCGGAGATCGGGACGAACCGGACAGCCGACCATGCCACCATTTTGCCGACGCTTATCGATATTGCGCAAAACAGCACGGTCTATGCCGAGCGTCACGGTGCGATTTTTGCCCTGGGCCAGATTGCGGATGACAGCACCGCCCCGGTGCTGGCCGGCCTCTGTAGTGATCCTGACAGCAAGGTCCGCTACATGGCGGCCAATTCATTGAATAAACTGTCGCTGGCGGCCAAGACCGCGGAGGTGGCCACGATTGTCAATGGGCTGGTGGCGAACGATCGGCCGGTCTTGCCGCTTGATCCTGAAAACCCACTGCATGTCGAAAAGCAGGCTTTTGCCAGCCTGCTGTTTGACGGCAATAACGGGATCTGGGGTGGCACTCGTGTTGATACGGCAGACCGTAATTTGCTCTATCCAGCCTTCCGGATCCTTGCAACGGCGCCGATGGGGGTGACCGCTCGTGTCCCAACGATGAGTGTGGCACCGTATCTGACCAAGGCGGATGTGGACGCATTGGCTGATGTCTTGGTGGATGTGGCGTATTACCAAGTGCCGGCAGAAAACAGTTACTCTCAGAGGGCTGACGCGATTACGGCAATGCGGACCCATAACTATGCAGATGGGGTTCCTGTCGCAATCAGGGCTTATGGTGAGGTGACCAAAAACCATGGCATGTTTCTGACCGAGCTGGAGAACTACGCCGCTTCGTCGCTGTTGGTGAATCCGGATCCCCAGGTCATCGAGTTCTGTAAGCAATTAGTGAGCACTGAAGACCCTTACTTTTTCGGCCAAAAGTACCATGAGGCGGCTCAAGCGGTTCTTGATGCGATCGCTGCGGACCAACTTCCCGAGCAAGTCGTACCCTTCAAGAGTGTCGACTGGGTGTTTGCGGATCAGCCATCACTGACTCTTCCGGCCACCAGTACGGTGCTACGGGTGCAGTCGAGCGACTTGGCTAAGGGCACGCCTTATTACACCTGGCGTAAGGTGCACGGGGCAGGAGAAGTCAGCTTTGCTCCGAACGGTACCGCTGAGGCCAAGGATACTACGGTCCTGTTCGACGGCACGGCCGGTGTTTACACTTTTGAAGTCACCATGGCCGATGAAAAAGGTCTGACCGAGGCCTATGGCACGGTGACTGTAACTCTCAATGAATCCGGAGGTAGCCTGCCAGCGAACACCGCGCCGACCGCTAACGCGGATTCGATAACGGCCGGGCAGGGCACGCCGACGCAGCTCACCCTGACAGGTTCGGACCCGGAAGGCCAGGACCTGATCTACAAAGTGCTCGACGGCCCGTCCAATGGCTATCTGACCGGTACCGCTCCGGACCTTGTCTACACTTCGGACCTCGCCTATACGGGTGCAGACAGCGTCACCTTTGAGGTGATGGATACCGAGGGCTTACTCTCGGCTTCAGCAACGGTCAGCATTACGGTAAATGCGGTCACTGATGTTGGTCTCGCGATCTACGAGCCCTTCGATTACCCGACGGGCGGATTCAATGGCTCATCAAGTGTCAATGAGATTGGTCTGGACGGCAGTTGGACAGCACAAGCCAACATGGACATAGTCGGTGGTTCGCTCAACTACGGCTCACTGGTTACGAATGGTAGCGCACTCAGCGCATCGGACTCGATCCGGTCGCACGCCGCATCGCGAGCCATTAGTCCGACAGCTCTTGCAGGTAACGGTTTGCTGGATGATGGGGCCACCCTTTGGTTCAGCGCGATGCTGGGGCACCCCGGCATGGTTGATCAAATCTACATGGCTTTGGCGAATGATCAGCTTTCCAACTCCGCCGACAATCACTACATCGTCGATGATGGCGCACAACTGGGATCCGGTTTGGGGGTTTGGCTTGATAAATCCGAAGTGAGGGCCACGCATTTCCGGGATTCCTCGCAAGGTGGGCAAGTTGCGGGTACCTGGACGAGCCAGTATGGCGCTATCAAGTCCGGTGTGCAGCGCTTGGTGGTTGGTAAGATTAACTGGGGAGCAAACTCCGACACGATTGAAATCTATCTGCCATGGGAAGATTTGATCCTTCCATCAGCGCCGAGCTCGACGCTGACGGTTGATGTCGACCAGTCGACTTTCGACACCCTGACCTTTTCGCGTAACGGGACACCCTTGATCGATGAGATTCGCTTCGGATCAAATTATCAGAGCGTAATTCAGGGCACGGTCGCTATGGTGCCGGACACCAGCGCACCGACGCCGGATCCGATGACCTTCGCGGTCGCACCGACGCCGATAAGCTCGTCGTCGATCACCATGACGGCTACCACTGCATTCGACCTCAATGGAGTGGAGTACTATTTCACTTGCACAGCCGGCGGTGGCAATGACAGCGGCTGGCAGGACAGTAATGTTTATACGGATAGCGGCCTGACCCCGGGTGTCGAATACAGCTACACGGTTAAGGCTCGCGACAAGCAACCGGCCGGCAATGCGACAGCTGCTTCCGGTGTGGCGTCTGCAACGATTCCCGTTGGGGGCACTGTACCGGATCTGGTGGGTATCGAGCAGTCTTCGGCCGAGGACCTTTTGGGCTTAGCAGAACTTAGCGTGGGTACGATCACTGACGCATCGGCGTACAGTCTGACGATTCCTGCCGGACATGTCTTAAGCCAGACTCCAGCCGCAGGAAGCACCGCCGCCTATGGTTCTGCTGTGGATCTTGAAATCTCCATCGGGCAGGACCCCGCGCTCCCGACCCTCGCATCTGTGGACATCGTCGATGACCAATCCGGCGGACCGGTTGTGATCAATACAGCGATGACCTATACTTTGACCTTCAGTGAAGACATTGATGCGGCGACGCTTGATGCAGCCGACTTTGTGAACGTCGGCGATGTCTCGGTCACGATCGGGACAATCACTGAGACCTCGCCTGGTGTGGTTACAGTTGACGTCACTCCAACCAGCATCGGCCTGCTGCGTTTTGCGGTCGCCCAAGGAGCGTCCATCCAGGATGCCCAGGGCGATGCATTCAACTCAGACCGCGCGACCATCGATGACACGGTGATCACCGTGAACCTGACAGACGAGGTTGTGCCCGACGTTGTGGGTTTGGCGCAGACCACGGCGGAATCCGATATCGTAGCCGCCAACCTGGTGGTCGGCACGGTGAACAATATTTACGACGAACTTGTACCGGGCGGTGACGTAATCAGTCAGGATCCAATTGGTGGTAGCAGCATTCCCGGGCAGTCGCCTGTGGATCTGGTTGTTTCACTCGGACCTCCGCCCGACACCACCGGACCGGTGGTCGTCTCCACTGACCCGGCCGATGCCGCCTACAACGTAGAAGCGAATGCGAATCTCCATGTCACCTTTGACGAAGATGTTTTCACCAATTCGGGAAATATCGTGATTCGTAACCTTACGGACGGTGGTGACGTGATCATTTCAGTAACGGACACCGCTCAAGTGTCAGCTTACCTGAACGTACTGACCATTGATCCGGCAGAGGATTTGGTCGGTGGCAAGAGCTATGCCGTCCGCATTGCCAGTGGTGCCGTTGTGGATGCCTCGGGCAATGAATACGCCGGGATTAATGACAACTCGGTCTGGAACTTCTCGACCTCTCCGACTGGCTTGGAAACCACTCTCTTAGAGGAGGACTTTGAAGCACCTGATGTTGCTGCCTACGCCGAGGGTACCACACCGGCTAACTGGGTGCGTGCGGATCAGGGCTTTAATGCGTCCAGGCACGGTCTGTCCGACAAGGCCGGGGGAGACTTCAGTGCCGCTGACCCGAACCATCAAGCTTACGCCTTCCGCTACGGAAACTCAGGTATTACAACGGCAGAAGGTGCGCTGAAGGCGATTGAAGAAGGCGACACCTATGAGATTTCATTCGATGTCGTGCGTGATGACGGTGCGAACTCGGGTACGCCTTACGATGCTAGGTTGATTGCGTATACTTTGGGTGACCCTCGTAACGATTGCAGAACTTCGGATCCGGGAATTGAACTGATGGCGGTGACCGGAGATGCGCGTACTGACGGTCTCTTCTCGACCGTAGTCTTCAACTACACCGTTGCCGCAGGTGACCCCGCAATCGGTATGGACCTGACACTTCGCATCAAGGGCGCCAGCACCAGCGCCATTATCGACAATGTGAGCGTCAAGACCATTACCAATCCGAACGAACCGGATCAGGTGCCGCCGGCGGTGGCCTCGCTGACTCCGAACGACGACGCCGAGAACGTCCCGGTGACTGATAATTTAAGAATCGTCTTCGACGAGGATATCGCCGTCGGCGCGGGTAACATCACGATCAAGAATCTGAACAATGGTTCTGAAACCGTGATCAATGCGATCGATGGAAACCAGGTTCTTCTCATCGGGGATACGCTGGAGATCAACCCGGAAGAGGACTTGGACTCTCTGACCTTCTACTCGGTGCAAATTGAGCCGGGAGTGATCACCGACCTCGCTGGTAATGGCTACGCAGGTATCTCCGACGACATTAGCTGGACATTCAATACAGGCGAAACCAGCGATAGCGTGGCACCGGGCATCCTTGCTCTGAGCCCGGGTGATGGGGCGTCCGGTGTCTCCTACCGGACAAACCTGACTTTGACCATGAATGAAAATGTGGTCGTCAATGCCGGCAATATTACCCTGAAGAATCTGACCGATTCAACTCAGGTGGTGATCGATGTTAAAGATTCGAGCCAGGTGTCCGCAGCAGGTCCCGATGTGACCATCACCCCGGCCAACTACTTTGCTGAAGGTAAGAATTATGCCGTGCAGATCGATGCCGGCGCCATCCTCGACCTTTCCGGGAACCCCTTTGCCGGGATTGCCGATGATACGACCTGGAACTTCAGTATTTCCGCCAACAATCCTCCGGCAGTCGCGACGCTCAATCCTGCGGATGAATCGGTCAATGTCGACATTGCCACCAACCTGGTGGTGACCTTTGATGAGGACATTGCCGCGGGTACCGGCAATCTCACGCTGCGTAATGTGAATACTTCCAGTGACTTGTTGATCGATGTGAATGACGGCACTCAAGTAACAATAAGCGGGGCGACATTGACCATCAACCCGGCCTCAAATCTGGCGGAAGCGACCAACTATGCGATCCTGATCGATGCTGGAGCCGTAGAGGACCTGGCGGGCAATTCCTTCGGTGGTATCACCAGTGAAGCGACTTGGAACATCGCCACCGGTGTCAGCCAGGTGGGGCTTGCTTTCAGTGATGACTTCGAAGTCGCTTCGGGTTCACCCGATGTCGATGCCAGTGGCAGTGGAGGGGACACCTCCAAGCAAACTGGCCCCAACTGGGTTCGTGCCACACAAGCCTTTGGTTCCGATCGACATGGTATCGTTGACGAAAGCAGTAACCAGTTCACGGATCCGGGAGGCGAGCAGGCCTATGCCTTCCGCTACACGAATTCAGGCATTACGACCGTGGAAAGTGCGATCGGCACCTTGCAGAGCGGTAAGATTTACCGCGTTAGTTTCAACGTCGTCGGAGACGGCTATAACAACGGTGGAGCCTATAATGTCGGTCTGGTGACCTTCGCCCCCGGAGCCTCTCGAAATGACGTAAGCGGCATGGGCAACGGCACCTCCATGGTGCTGGCCACCGCCAGTGGCGACTATACCGGAACAGCCTATCAACTGGTGAGCTTCGAATATATTTCGGATGGTTCCTCGGATGCCGCGGTTCAGGGGCATGACCTCGCGATACGTCTCGATGGAGCGACCACGACGGCCAACATCGACAATGTTCAGATCACGATTAACGACGCCCCGAACGACGTAGTGGCGCCGACACTTGCGGGCTCGGACATCGTGGATAACCAGTCAGGTGGCCCCATACTCACCAATACCCCGGTTACCTACACGGTAACCTTCAGTGAGGACATGGACGCCGCGACTGTCACAGCTGCTGACTTCAGCAATGCCGGTACCGCCGCCGTTACGATCGGATCCGTTTCCGAACCGGCTCCCGGGGTCTTCAGTATCGAGGCAACCCCGACTACTGAGGGGACTTTGCAAATGCAGGTTTCAGCTGGGGCCGTACTGGATGATTTGGCGGGCAATGCGCTCGACACCACTTCAGCAATTGCCGACGACACCACCATCACAGTGGATGCGCCAAATAATCCACCCGTGGCGCAGAATGATTCCGTGAGCACGAATGAGGATACGCCTGTTGCCATCACACTCGTGGCGACAGATGCCGACAGCGATCCGCTGACTTACGCTGTAGTCACGCCTCCGAGCAACGGTGTCCTGACCGGAACCGCTCCGAATTTGACCTACACGCCGAATTCGGCCTTCTCCGGTTCCGACAGCTTCACTTTCAAGGCGAACGACGGCACGGTGGATTCTAATACCGCGACGGTTAGCATCACGGTGAATGCCGGACCGGCAAATAATGCTCCGGTCGCTTCCGATGACTCGGTCACGACCGACGAGGATGTCTCGGTCGCCATCGCTCTTGTCGCGACGGATGCGGACAGCGATCCGCTGACTTATTCGGTCGAAGCTGCGCCGACTAATGGTACGTTGACCGGAACGGAGCCGAATCTGACGTACACCCCGGATGTTGGATACGCCGGTTCGGATAGCTTCACCTTCAAAGCCAACGACGGTACGGAGGATTCCAACATTGCCACGGTCAGCATTACCGTGAATGCCGCGCCCGTTGAAGGTGTGGTCTTTGCCGACGATTTTGAAGCAGGAGCCAATCCATACGGTGGCACCACTGCTGATGTGGCGAGCTACAATCTCAACAATACCAGCAAGTCGGCCAATACCGCGCTGTGGGTGCGCTCCAGTGACGGGTTTGGTTCTGATCGGAACGGTCTCATCGATGAGATTGAAAATAGTGGACTCAACTTTACCGATCCGGTGGGTGAACAGGCCTATGGCTTCCGCTACACTAATTCAGGCGTGACCACTGCCGAGGGCATCCTCGGTGCACTCACCAACGGCACTACCATCGATGTCAGCTTTGACGTGGTCATGGATGGGCACAACAGTGGCACGGCTTACGATGCGCTACTGTTACTTTTTGATCCCGGTGCCAATCGAAGCTCGTTGCAATACGGCGAAAAGGGGAGTTCCGCGGTGCTTGCACGGGCCACCGGCAACGCAACGGGTGACGGCAGCTATACTACGATCACCTTCAGCTATGTGGTCGGTGATCCTGTCGTCGATAACGATGGCGATGGGGGAGTCGTTGATTCCGCCTGGCTTGCCACTCTGATCGGCAAAGACATTGCGCTTCGTTTCGATGGTGCCACGACCTGTGCGAATATCGACAATGTTGAAGTATCGATTACCTCTGAAGGGGGAGGTGATACCACAGCTCCGACCCTCGCTGGCAGCGACATCGTGGATGATGCCGCGGGTGGTCCGGTGGTTGAGAATACCTCGGTTACTTACACGCTGACCTTCAGTGAAGATATGGATGCCACGACTGTGGATGTGACCGACTTCGGCAACGCCGGAACTTCGACCATCTCTGTTAATTCAGTAACCGAAACGACTGCCGGCGTCTTCAGTGTCGCGGTGACGCCAACAAATTCGGGCACCCTGCAACTTCAGGTCAATGCGGGTGCGGCACTCAAGGATCTGGCCGGCAACTCGCTCGAGACGACGTCTGCGATCCTTGACGATACGACCATTACGGTGGAAGGAAGCAATAGCGCGCCGGTCGCCAATGACGACTCGGCGGCAACGAACGAGGATACTGGTGTCGCGATCACGCTAAGCGCTAGCGATGCAGATCTGGATCCTTTGACTTATGTCGTGGTGGACGCCCCGTCCAACGGCATCTTGTCCGGCACGGCTCCGGACCTGACTTACACGCCGAACGGCGACTATAACGGTTCGGACAGTTTTACCTTCAAGGCGAACGACGGCACGGTGGATTCCGATATTGCAACCATCAGTATCACAATCAATGCGGTCAACGACGCCCCGGTAGCCAATAGTGATTCAGCTGTGACAAACGAAGACACCAGTGTCGCGATTACGCTCACTGGTTCTGATGTGGATGTCGCTGAAACCCTGACCTACGTTGTCGTGAGCGGCCCCTCCAGTGGTAGCTTGTCCGGCACGGCTCCGGACCTGACCTACACCCCGAACGGTGATTACAATGGAAGCGACAGTTTCACATTTGTGACGAATGATGGTACCGCAGACTCGAACACCGCAACCATTAGTATTACTGTCAATGCAGTGAATGATGCGCCTATGGCTGTTTCGGATACAGCGTCCACAGATGAGGATGCCGGAGTGGCGATTACCTTGGTTGCCTCTGACATCGAACTGGATCCGTTGAATTTTGCTGTCGTGTCAGGTCCGGCGAACGGCACTTTGAGCGGCACAGCTCCAAATCTGACCTACACGCCGAATGCCGATTACAACGGTTCGGATAGTTTCACCTTCAAGGCAAACGACGGCACGCTGGACTCAAACACGGCGACCATCAGCATCACGGTGAATGCCATCAATGATGCACCGGTCTTCACGGTCGACCCCATTGCTGGCAGCGATGCGACCGAGGACGCGGCTTACACTGGAAGTATCGCTGGCAGTGCCACGGATGCGGAAGAGGATACATTGACCTACGCACTGGTTAGTCCGGCGACCTGGTTGAGTGTGGCCAGCGACGGTACGCTGAGTGGTACACCGACCAACTCTGCTGTGGGCGCGCACAGCTTCACTGTCAGCGTCAGCGATGGAACTGCAGCTGCCGTTGAAGCGACTCTGGACATCACAGTGATCAATACCAATGACGCACCGGTGGCCAATGACGATTCGGCCACGACCGATGAGGACACCGGCGTGGTCATTACGCTGACTGGTTCCGATGTGGATGTCGGTGACACGCTGACCTATAGCGTGGTGCCCCCACCTTCGAACGGCAGCTTGAGCGGCACGGCTCCGAATCTGACTTACACCCCGAATGGCGATTTCAGTGGTTCCGACAGCTTCTCCTTTAAGACGAACGACGGTACGACCGATTCCAATACCGCGACTGTTAGCATCACGGTGAATGCGGTGAATGATGCACCGGTGGCCAATAACGATTCAGCCTCTACTGATGAGGACACCGGCGTGGCTATTACTCTGACCGCTTCCGACGTGGATACTGGTGATACCTTGACCTACGCAGTCGTGACTGTTCCGACGAACGGTACGCTGAGCGGCACAGCTCCAAATCTGACCTATACGCCGAACGCTGACTACAACGGCTCGGACAGCTTCACCTTTGAAGCCAACGACGGCACAGTGGATTCCAATACCGCGACTGTCTCGCTCACGGTGAACGCAGTGGATGACGCTCCGGTCGCAAACGACGACTCAGTCAGCACGGATGAGGACAATGCGGTGGCTATCACTCTTGTGGCCACAGATGCCGACAATGATCCTCTGACCTATACGGTTGAGACTCCTCCTGCCAATGGTGTGTTGAGCGGCACTGCTCCGAACCTGACTTATACGCCGAATAGCGATTATAACGGCACGGACAACTTTACCTTCTCGGCGACCGGTAATGCGGTGGCCTCGAATGTCGCAACGGTAGGTATCACGGTGAATGCGGTGAATGATGCGCCGGTTTTCGCCAGCGATCCGTTCAGCGCGTCTGATGCCACAGAGGACGCCGTATATAGCGGCACAATAGCGGGCAGTGCAACGGATGCTGACGGGGAGACTCTAAGCTATGCCAAGGTGGATGGTGCTTCCTGGCTGATTGTGGGATCCGATGGAAGCCTAAGCGGAACACCACTCAATGCAGATGTTGGCGGCAACAGCTTCACGATTAGTGCCAGCGATGGTATGAGTACCACCCAAGCGACTCTGACGATTGATGTAATCAACGTGAATGATGCTCCGTCATGGAACAGTGACCCTGTCGCCGAAGTCGACGCCACCGTCGATGCCGCCTACAGTAGCAGTCTTGCGGACGACGCGACGGATGAGGATGGCGACACGCTGACCTACTCATTGGTCAGCAGTTCAACCTGGCTCATAGTCGGCAGCGACGGTAGCCTCAGCGGCACACCGACCAGTGCCGATTTAGGCAGTAATACCTTTACCGTCAGTGTGAGTGACGGAACCGCCGCCTCGGTTGAGGCAACTCTAACCATCGAAGTGGCCGGAGCCGGGACTGTCGTCTTCAGTGAAGATTTTGAGAGCCCCGATGTGACTGGTTATTCTGAAGGAACGACGCCGGTTTCGTGGGTCAGGGCGACTCAGGGCTTTGGTGCGACGCGTCATGGTCTCAACGATGAGGCAAGTGGCGAGTTTACCGGCCCGGTCGGGGCGCAAGCTTACTCTTTCCGCTACACCAACTCAGGTATTACTACGTCAGAGGGCCAGATCGGTGCTCTGACATCGGGCACCACTTACGAGGTTAGTTTCGATGTGGTCGCGGATGGTTCTAATGCCGGCGACAACTATACGGTCGCTCTTGTCACATTTAATGGAGCGGCTCGTAATGATGTTCGCGGCGGTGACGGTGGCGCAGGTATAACATCACTGCTTAACACTGCGACAGGCGCTTATTCCGGCACTACCTATCAAACCGTGACTTTCAATTACACGGCAGATGGCTCGGAAGCCTCGTTGGGGCACGACATTGCCGTCCGAATCATTGGCCAATCCACCTCAGCGAATATCGACAATCTGAGCGTCAGTGTCAGCGGCGGCGGTAGCGGTAACACAGCGCCGGTCGCCGATGACCAGTCGGCAAGTACAAACGAGGATAATGCCTTAGCCGTCACGCTGACAGCCAGCGATGCGGACAGTGATCCTCTAACCTATGCAGTGGTGAGCAGTCCCTCCAACGGCACGCTCAGTGGTACAACGCCGAATCTAACCTATACGCCGAACGCCGAATTCAACGGTTCGGACAGCTTCACCTTTAAGACGAACGACGGTACGGTCGATTCCAACACTGCGATGGTCTCGATCACGGTCAATGCCGTGAACGACGAACCAGTGGCGGACGACCAGTCGGTCGGCACCGACGAGGATGTCAACGTCGCGGTCACCTTGACCGCCAGTGACCCGGACGGCGATGACCTGGCCTACAGCGTAGTTATCGGCCCGTCGGACGGTATCCTCAGTGGTACGGCCCCGAACCTGACCTATACACCAGGAAACAATTACAACGGTTCGGATAGCTTTACCTTCAAGGTCAATGACGGCACGGTGGACTCGAACACCGCAACGGTTTCGATCACAATCAACCCGGTCAACGATGCCCCGATTTTTAACAGCGCCCCGTTCAGCGCTTCGGATGCGATCGAGGGGAACTCTTACAGCGACAGTATCTTCAGCGCTGCTTCGGATCCCGAGGGTGATCTTGTGACCTATTCGAAAGTAAGCGGGCCAGCATGGTTGGCCGTGGCTTCCGACGGGGCACTGAGTGGTACACCCGGAAGCGGTGATGTAGGTGTAAACACCTTCGTCGTCAGCGCCAGTGATGGCACCGGTAGCACAGAAGCAACAATGACGGTCGAGGTTGTTGGCCTCATGACTGAGGACTATGCTTATGCTGAAACACTTGTTTCGGGTACGGTTAGCGGCAGCATCGCCGATACATACGATTCGGATGATACCTATGAGACGATTACCGAAGAGGAGAGCAATGGTAAGCCCTCCGAGCGCCATAGCTTTCTGGAATATATCTGGGAGTTCGACGTGGTTGGAGGCACAAGCGTGAGCTTCAACATCGAGGCCCACCACAGTGCGAATAGCGAGGGTGATGACTTTATCTTTGCCTATTCCACCACAGGGGAGAACGGCACCTACATCAACATGTTGACGATCACCAAGACTTCAGACGATAATACCACACAGAGTTTCACGCTTCCAGAGGGCACCAGTGGAGTGATTCACGTTATCGTACTCGATGCTGACGCAACGGCGGGCAACAACGTTCCTGACACGCTGTCCATCGACCGGATGTATTTTCTCTCCGAGTAGTTTTAGACCACTGCTCCGGTCCATCTGGCTGGAGCAGTGGTCACAAATTGCCAGACTCATAATGACAGCCAGTCAGTATGAGTTATAATCCTCACCGTTGAGGCTCATTACAACGGACTTCTGCCAATTGAGCAATTTTTGCTGCATGTCCTCAAGGTGTTGCTGAAGAGCCTCCTCGTCAGACAGGTCGGTTTGCTCTCCGGGGTCGCTTTCCAGATTGTAGAGTTCGTAGGTCGTTCCCTCGATCCGGTGTAATTTCCAGGGCCAATCCAGCCAAGCGGCGTGGCCGGGCGAGAACTCCTCCGGATAATCAGGGAATTCATTGACGTCCTTGAGCAATCTCGGCGGATCGTGAGGTCGGGGCACGCCAGCCTTTTGCTTTTCCATGATCGCCTTCAAGATTTGATCGCTGCGGGTGAGGTCTCCGTCCTTGAAGTCATGCCAAAACCCCATCGGTTTGCTGCGCTGCACCATTGAGCCATCAAATGACGGACTTATATCAATCCCGTCTAGGGGATGACGCAGGCGTGCGTCGACGCCCGCCATGGATAAAAGTGTGGGCATGAGATCGTTGGTGGAAGAAGGCAGTGCGCTGCGCCCCGTTAGTTGCTGCCCGGGCCACTCGACAATCGATGGCACGCGCAATCCACCCTCGTAAATCGAGCCTTTTTTGGCTCTTCCTCCGGAGCTTTCCGCCAGCAGTCCGCCGTTGTCGCTGCAGTACCATAGGATGGTATTTTTCGCGACTCCGAGCTGTCTGAGTTCCGAGCGCAAGCGACCCAGTTGTTCGTCGAGTAGGGTGATTTCACGGAAATAACCCGCGTGTTTCTTGCCTTCATACAGCTTTGGGCCATCCGGCACCTCTGCATGCGGATAATGCGGCGACGGGAACCAGATGACGGCAAACAGCGGGTCGGGGCCGTCTTTATACCTTTCGATGAATGCCAGCGCCTCATCCATGAGGACGACTGAACCCTTGCCCTCATAGTGTTCGACCGTGCCGTTACGACTCAGGTAGGGGTCGTTGTCAAAAAAGTTCAGGCCGATGTCCCATTCATCAAAGCCCATACCGCCGGGATTACAGGGTGTATTTGGTTGTGCGGAGCCAACATGCAGCTTCCCGAAAATCCCCGTTTTATAACCGGCTGACTGGAGGATTTCCGCCAGGGTTTGTTCCTGCGGACGCAGATAATGGCCATAGTTAGCCACATTGGTACGAATGGGATGCCGCCCGGTCAGCACGCTGGCTCGGGTGGGGGAGCAGACCGGTGCGGCCGCATGGAATCGGTCGAAGACAAAGCCTTCCTTCGCCATCGCGTCCATCGCCGGGGTTTGCACGAAGGGGTGCCCGTTGTAGCCCGCATCGCCCCAGCCTTGGTCGTCGGCCATGACCAGTATGATGTTTGGCCGGTCTTTTTCTGCTGTCGTCCTGCTGTGAGTGCAGGAAATCTGCGAAAGTGCGATCAGTATGCCTAGCGTAGCTGCGAGGTAAGTCTTCATGACGCAGTAAATCAGCGCCCATCCCGCTCCTTGGCAAGTCTAGCCGGGGATATGGGACACTTTGAACCGTCCAGTTAAGTGTAAAGCCCGAATAGTCGGCGACAAAAAAGCCCGGCTTGTACAGCCGGGCTTTTGAAAAGGTTCGGGGCAGAACTAGCTCGCTTTGGGGATTTCCGCCGGAATGTCGACCGGATGTGTATCCTTGCGCTTCACCTTGTTCATGCGCGATCTTCGGCGAAGCATTCGGTCGAGTTTGCTTACCATGTCGTCAATCGATTTATACAGGTCATTGGTCGCGGCACTGGCAAAGTGATCGTTACCACGCACTTCGAGTTGCCCTTTGGCGATAAACTCAGCCTGGTGCGAGGAATTGTGCGTGTCGTAGTCAAGTTCCACCCGCATGCGGATGATGTGATCGTCGTGCTCGAACAGCTTTTCAGCCTTTTCATGAACCATATTTTTAATCGCCTCGGTCAGTTCCATGTTGTGACCGGAGATAATGACGTCATGTTGTTTCATATATTTATACCTTCCTTTATCGGTTCAGTTTAACAGAGCCGACCGGCCCTGCCTCTTCTTCAAATTGAGACACAAAAATGCCAATTCCCGTTCCACTAAATGAAACGCTGAACCGGTTTGCCCTCATCATTGTGACGGGCGGTTCATCAGGAATTGGCTGCTCAATTATCAAAGCAATTAATACCGTAGTGCCAGAGGCTGTAATCTGCAACCTTTCTCGGTCAGAACCTGATGTTTTTTTAGGAAAAAAAGGGGTGCATTTGTCCACCGATTTGAGCGACGCGAAGCAAGTTGATGCAGCTGCCGCAGAATTAAGGCGTGTTATAGGTGACTTGCCGCCCGGAGAGGTTCTTCTCGTGAATAACAGCGGGTTTGGTGACTATGGCCCCACGCAGGAGGCGGAGATCGATAAACAATTGAATATGATCGACTTGAACGTCCGGGCCGTCGTTGATTTGACACTGCAAATCCTGCCGGAAATGCAGGAACGCGGTGGAGTTGTGATGAATATCGCGTCCACTGCAGCCTTCCAACCCACGCCTTATCTGGCAGCCTACGGCGCAACAAAAGCCTTCGTTTTGAACTGGTCACTCGCCCTGAATGAGGACCTGCGTGGCACCAAGGTTAGCGCCATGGCGATATGCCCGGGGCCGACGCGTTCGAATTTCTTCAAACGGGCCGGTTTTGAGACCCCGCCGATGGAGGCGGGTGGCTTCAACAAATATCTGGATATGACCGCCGACGAGGTCGCGAAATGTGCGCTGCGTGGGCTCGCCAAAGGTAAGCCCCTGGTCGTGACCGGTTTTTTAAACAAATGCATTGCCTTTCTTGGGAGTAAAACGCCACGAGTGCTCGTGACCAGTTTGGGTGGCAAGGTGCTCCGGAAGATGAGGCTGGGAGAGGGATGAACGGTCTTTTCGGGTATATGGCGGACAGAAATGTCCGCACTCCGGAGAGAGGACATTTCTGTCCTCTCCTTTCACGACCCGCACAACGAGTAACCTTTTATGACGGACCCTTACGGTAAAGAAGCCCCCTTGGTGGATCCGGATGTTTTTCCGGAGTGGATTGTTCAGGAAGATGATAATCTACTAATTGTGAACAAGCCGGGCTGGCTGGTTTGCCATCCGTCCAAGAACGGCCCCATGTCGAGTCTGGTCGGCGTGGTGCGCGAATATACAGGCTCGGAAAAGCTGCACCTCGTGGCTCGACTTGACCGGGAGACCAGCGGACTGGTGATTTTTGCCAAACGCCCTTCGGTCGCGCGAAAATTCCAGATGGCGATCCAGAACCGGATCGTTCGAAAGGCCTATCTGGCGATTCTTGAAGGTGAACTGAATGAGCCGTGCCGAATCGATGCCTCGATTGCACGTCGTCGCGGCGGACCGGTCATAGTGAAGTCCGAGGTTAGTAACGACCGTACCGCCCAATCCGCCGTGACTGATTTTGAACCGCTGGCTTCCGCCAACGATTACACGCTGTGCAAGATTTGCCCCGAGACCGGGCGCAAGCATCAGATCCGTGTCCACGCCGAGCACATCGGGCACAAAATCGTCGGCGACAAAATCTACGGCCCGGACGAAACGCTTTACATCGAATTTATTGAAAACGGCTGGACCGAGCGGCTCGGTAGTATGCTGCCGATGCAGCGGCAGGCACTGCACTGTCACCGCTACGACTTTGAATTTCCGGACGGGACTGTCAGTTTCGAGGCGCCACTTCAAGAAGACATGCAGACCTTTTCCAGGAAAAATGGGCTGATCCAGTAGAGGCTCCGCTTGCGAATACGGGATCCATGGATGCAATCAATATGTTAAAGACTGTTAAAGACAGTATCGGGAACGCTCATGCCAACGTTTGACATTATCTGGTCATACCAAAGCCCCGACACAAAGTTTTGAGGCCACGTAGCCACGCTTGCGCAACCCGGCATAGCCCTTGGCGACGCTCGAGTAAAGCGGGGTGTTCGAGTTGCCGAAAATTTGTTTATACCGGAAAAAGTAAGGCGCTCATATAAGATGCAGCCGTCTCCTGAAAACTGATCGTTCAGCACCCCGGCATCCGCAAGCGGAGCCTCTACGGAGCTGGATTTGGTGCCGTTTCAGTCGTCGGCTCCTCTTCCTTCGCGGTCACCGTCTCGTCCTCAATCAGTCCTATGTCGCGCCCGACTCGCCCGACATCGAAGAAGGTGATATAGAGCACCATACCGAGTAGTAGGACCATAAACGCACCCTGCACTTTTTCCATCACCGGGATTGGTAGTGGGCGACCGATAATCTTTGAAATGGTGGCAAAGAGCATGTGTCCACCGTCGAGGACAGGGATGGGCAGCAAATTGAAGATAGCCAGATTGACGTTGATCAGTGCCAGGAACCAGACCAGGTCGATGACACCAAACTGAGCCATACGGCTCAGCCCGTGTACGATCCCCACCGGACCGCTCATATTTTTTACTTTCACATCCGACTCTGTGTGAAGCAGGGCGAACAGCGTCATCCGCATGGTATTGGCAAAGATACCCATCTGTTCGATGGGATTATAATGCACGCGCTCCTTTTTGAACGGGTAGTCGTACTGAAAACCAAATCTCGGGCTGGTCTCACCTTTCTTGATGCGAGGTTTGACCGGAATGACCAATTCGCGCCCGTCGCGATCCACGGTAATTTCAATGGACCGGTCTCCGTGGCTTGCCAGATAAGCACTTAAGAACCCTCCGGACGCGACCGCTTCACCGTCCAGTTTTAAGATACGGTCACCTTCCTTGAGTCCGGCCTTGTAGGCCGGCATGTCCTTCTCCAGCCTCACGATAAGTGGAGCCGCATTCTCATCCGAGGTGGGGTACACGCCGATATGACGGATCTCCTCGCTGGTGATGGTCTGCGGATAAACCGTCACACTCATCGGCTCGCCATCGCGAATAACTCCGATCTCGGCCATGGCGCGGCCGTCATCCGAACGGCCGGTGCCGGTCATGAGGGCGTTCTGAAACTGCATCCAGCTACCAATTCTCTGTCCGTCCACCGAGACGATGGTATCGCCGAGCTGTATGCCCGCCTGCAAGGCAGGCCCCGGAACCGTCTCGCGTTCCGAAGTCACGATCTGCTCGGCAATCGAACCGACTTCCGTACTTTTGACGATTTCACGGCCGACCCCCCAGAGCACAAGGGAGAGAATAAAAGCGAAGATCAGGTTAAAAACCGCGCCCATGACAGCCACGATCATCTTGTCGGCATAGCTGATCGGAGGCAGTTTATCAGCCTCTTCGCCGTCACCGCCTTCAAGGCGCCCCATGTCAACGAGTTGCGGCAGCGAAACGTAGCCGCCGAGAGGAATGAGCGAAACACGGAAATCGGTGCCTTTCCATTTCCAACCAAATAAGCGCGGACCAAAGCCGACGGAGAATCGGTCCGCAACCAAGCCCCGCTTCTTGGCCGCGATGAAATGCCCGAGCTCATGAATAAAAATACAGAAGCCGAGAGCAAAGATGGCGACTGCTACGTAAAAAATATCTAATAACATGATCGGGCGATAGTGCGTGTTTCAGCGTCAATTGAAATAAGTTGGTCCAGCGTCGGCGAAGACTTCCCTGCAATACCCCCCAGACAATGCCCAATCACCCTGGGAATATCAAGAAAGCCGAGCTCTTTGTTGAGAAAGCGGTCAACGGCGATCTCATTGGCCGCATTAAAAATAGCCGGGGCTGCACCACCTGTCTCCAGCGCATCGTAGGCCAATTTAAGGCAGGCATAGCGTTCGTAATCCGGGGGGCGAAAGTCCAGGGAAAAGACTTCCTTGAAATCGGTGCTCGACTCGACTCCCGGCGCGCGGTCCGGATAGAGCAGGCAATGTTGGATAGCAAACGTCATGGAGGGCGGACTGAGTTGAGCCAGAATGGAGCCGTCGATCAATTGCACGAAAGAGTGGACGACACTCTGTGGATGGATGACCACCTCAAGCCGTGCCGGTTCCAGTCCAAAGAGCCAGTGAGCCTCGATCAATTCGAGCCCTTTGTTGGCCATGGTCGCCGAATCGACGGTTATCTTTGGCCCCATCGACCAATTTGGATGCCGGGTGGCCTCGTCCGGTGTCACTTGCTTTAAATAATCGAGCGGCTTATCGCGAAACTGCCCCCCGGATGCGGTTAGAATGACTTTGTCCAGTTGGCTTCGAGGATGGCCCTCCAGGCACTGAAAAATCGCATTGTGTTCACTGTCGGTGGGCAAGAGGCGGACCCCTTTGCGCTTGGCGGCCTCAATCACATGGGCCCCGCCGAGCACGAGCAGCTCTTTGTTGGCCAGTGCGATATCCTTGCCTGCCTCAATGGCGGCAAGCGTCGGGCGCAGACCGCAGGCCCCGACAACGGCGACCAGAACAATGTCAGCCTCCGGCAAAGTGGACAGTTCCGTGAGGCCTTCTTGTCCACAGGTGAGCTTTACGTCGGAAGAAAATTCAGATTTTGCTTCCGGATAGAGCGATGCATCCCCCAGTGCGGCATGTTTGACCTCAAACTCGGCGCAGATCTGAGCGAGTTCCTTGTAGTTGGCCCGCGCCGCCACACCGACAAGATTGAGCTTGTCCCTATGCTGGCGCAGGACACGAAGTGTGTTGCTGCCGATCGAACCGGTGGCACCGAGGAGGACGACGTTCTTGCATCGTGAAGACGACATCTAAAAGAGCGTGTATTTGAACAGCAGATAACCCAGCGGAGCACTCAGGATAAGACTATCCGCCAAATCGAAGGCACCGCCGATGCCGGGAATCAAGCTGCCGGAATCCTTGACGCCAGCCTGACGTTTAAAAGCGGACTCGACCAAGTCCGAAGCGATCGAGGCGATGGCAACCGGAATCGCGATCAGCGCGGCCAGCCAGAGGCTGAAATTTTCCGGTACGTAATTCGAAAAAATACTGACCAGGATGATGCCGATCAACATGGAAAATACGATGCCGCCGGCCGCACCCTCGTAGGTCTTTTTCGGACTGATGACCGAGAGAGGGGTCTTTCCGATCTTCATGCCAACGAGCAGGCCGCCCACATCGGCACACTTCGCGACTGCCACGATCCACACCGCCAGAAAAATACCGGTACCTTCGCGGTAACCGTCAAGCTCCGCCATCTTCATGATTTTGATAATGAAATGGAGCAGGTAGGGCACATAGAGGAGACCGAACAGCGTCGGCATAAAGCTGCGTAAACGTCCCGCCTGGAGGTCGAGGCGAATGATCGTCAGCGTGAGCACGACAAAACACAGAACAAAAAGATCGTTCCCCGAATCGATCGTCCTTACATAGTAAGCTCCCAGCGAAATGACCGCTCCGCAAACCAGCCCCAGCGTCTTCATGGGCTTGAGGCCCATTTTTTCAAATAGCTGGTAGAGTTCAAGTTGTGTCAGGTAAGCGACAATCGCAACGAGCAGTACTCCTGCGTGGGCACCGAAGAGCAGGATGGACACCGCGATAATGGTCCAAAGTAGGGCGAAACTGAAAATACGCTGTTGCATGTGTTGTGTTTGGAAGGATTAGATGCCGTCACCGTGCGGGTCTAGCTCTTTGTGAGTTGAGCTGTGGTTTTCCCGTAACGACGTTCACGGCGGGCAAAATCATCGAGTGCGGCCTTGAATTCTTTTTGATCAAAGTCCGGCCACAGCACTTTGCTGATGTAAATCTCGGCATAGGCGGCCTGTAGCATGAGGAAATTACTCAAGCGGCATTCGCCGGAAGTACGGATCACCAGATCGGGGTCGGGCATTTCCCCAGTATAAAGGAAGGGTCGCAACCGGTCGTAATCAAGAGTCTCCAAATCAAGATCTCCGGAACGGGCGGCCTCGGCGGCCGACTTGACCGCATCGACAATCTCGGTGCGAGAGCCGTAGTTCAAAGCCAAGCCAGCGGTGTATTCCGTAAAATGGGCAGTCTGTGCTTCGGCGTCTCGTAAACGCTTCTGAATTTTTTCAGGGAGTTCCTGATAGCGGCCAATCACGCGCAGACGAATTTCCCGCTTCAACAATTCCGGCAGCTGCTCATCCAGAAAGTTCCCCAGCAAGTCCATCAGCGCATCGACTTCATCTTTGGGACGGTTCCAATTTTCCACGCTGAATGCATACAATGTCAGACAGCGCACGCCATTATCCCGGGCCGCCTGCAAGGTGCGCTTGACTGCCTCGGCGCCACGGCGGTGGCCTTCGATACGAGGCAGCCCGCGTTGCTGTGCCCAGCGGCCATTGCCGTCCATGATAATGGCGACGTGTTTCGGTAGGTTGACAGGTTGCTTGGTTTCGGAATTCACAGGAAGCGGGGGATACAAAGAACCATATCGCCTGGGTGCAAGTCGATTGCATGAACCGGTGCGGCACAGCCAGGGATCTTGCGATCGACCTCCCGCCCGAATACACCGGGCCAGCCTAGATTTGAAAGTCGGAACTCCCGGTTACTTCGTGTAATCCGCACTCGCGTTTGAGTCCGCCGAAGCGCGTCTCCTCTTCAGTCATTCCTTCGCCCAGTTTTTTGGTACTGTGCCAGTCGCCCACGGAAACATAACCCTGATCCCAAAGCGGGTGGTAGGGTAAGTTGTTTTCCGTCAAGTAGGTGTAGATATCCCGGTCATTCCAGTCGAGAATCGGGTAGATCTTCAAAATCTTATTCTGTTGCTCGGTAAAAGGGCGCTCCTTTCTCGTGCTGGATTGACTGCGTCGCAAACCGGAGAGCCAGGCCTCCGCGCCCAGTTCGGTGATGGCGCGGTTCATAGGCTCGACTTTGTTGATCCGGTTGTAGCGATCCAGGCCATCCACATCCTGTTCCCATAACTTGCCGTAAAGCGCCTCCTGTTGTGCCGCCGTCTGCTTCGGTGTGTAGGTCTTGAGATTCAACTCCAGACGTTCCGTCAGTTCCTGCGCAAAGGTATATGTGGCCGGGAAAAGGTAGCCCGTGTCGATAAAAATGACCGGGATCTTCGGGATTTGTGTCGTGACCATGTGCAACATGACCGCGCTCTGTATCCCAAAACTCGTACTCAGAACCAACTTGTCACCATAAGTTTCGTAGGCCCAGCGAATCCGTTCGGTGGCACTGGCGGCCTCCAAATCGAAATCGGCACTGCGTTTCATGTCTTTGGTATCTGATGACATCAGGGTATAACTTTAGTTCTTGACTCAATAAGTCAAGAAAAGCTGTCACCCATTTATTTAGAGACTAGACCCTAGCTTGCTGATTTCATTTACTCAAAATTGACCATAACTGGGTTGTGTTGCCCAAAGAAATACCTTGGTTTGAGTCCCAGATGCCACGCAAAATAAGTTTTATCAATTACAAGGGAGGGGTCGGAAAGACTTCACTGGTTGTCAATCTAGCCGCTCAGCTCGCCCAGCAGGGGAAACGCGTTTTACTTGTTGATCTCGACGCCCAGTCGAATTCCAGCATCTGGCTCATGCGGCTGGACCGATGGAACCCTCTGAATACCGCGGAAACCGGCCACCTCTTTTCGGTCTTTGATCCGGGGATCAGTACCCTGAAAGACTGTGTGGTCAAGGATGTGGTTCGCGGGAAGGAAGGCGAAGCCCTGCTCCCCGGATTGGACCTGATCCCGACGACTTTTACGCTGGTCGACCTGGAACATGATTTCGAAGCGCCCGACGGCAGACCCGCCTTTGCCATTTTCCAGGAACAATTGGCGGAGATTGAGAACGATTACGACTTCATCCTCTTCGATTGTCCGCCGAATGTTCTCTATGCCGCCCAGTGTGGTATTTTCTGTAGTAGCGAAATCTATGTTCCGGCGAATCCGGATGCACTCAGCTTGATTGGCTTCACGCTCCTCATCGGCAAGTTGCAGCAGTTCAATCATATTTGTGCGAGTTTCCGGGTCGCCGGGATGCAACCGACAGCCGAGGTCAAGGGTGTCATCTTTAACGCCATTAAAAGTAACGTCGACATCGACGTGCCCAAAATGCGGATGCAGTTTCGCATCAACCAATTCAAGAATCAGGGACGTGTGGCAAAAGACGCTAGAATCTTTGACACGCACATACGTGATGCAATTATCGTGCGACGTGCGGTCACACTTGGTTTGCCGGTCCACCTGGTTGGCAAGCTGAAAGGCGAGGAGTCCGTCAAGGACGACTACGCCATGGTCGCGCAGGAACTCTCCGGCGAAACGCAGGAGCAATCATAGATGTCTTAAATTCAATGAGCGAAAGTAAAATAGAGAAATACTCCGCAAAGGAGTGGGACTACATCCGTAAACGCTTTTACAACTCGATTTTGAACGAAACCGAGATTGCCAAGCTTGGGCAAAACGTCGGCATTTCCTGGCCGTTCAAGGGGAAAGACGAAACGCCGGCGAAATATATCGATTTGGAGTTTGAAGAGCTACAGTCTGTGCCCGGCTTGGTGGGGAAGATGAGCCGTGTGAAAGTGCTCATGGACATCCTACGCGAGACGCTGGCTTTTGATGATCCCTTTGGCGACATGGTCGACACGGTGGAAAACGAAAGCCAGGAGGACGACACATTTAACCGCATCCTGGAAAAGCTGGAGGTGCCCATGGACTACCCGGCGGAGTTTCTGCACTTCTCAAAAGAGACCGAGGAACTGCTACAGAGTGAAGACGTGAAAACATTAATGGAGTGTGTTCACTTCGGGCAGAATATCGCGCGCAACGCCGTAATGGGAGGCGACCTAAAGAGTTTCCTCAACAGCCTGGCCCACAAGGATGAAAAGGCGATGTCGACGCATATGCCTTACCGTCGGGGGGAACGCGGTTTGCATCTTGCCGAAGCCATTGGCCTGATCTGCAGGAGTTTGAACACGTCGACCCAATTGCATCTGCTGCAAGTTGGGGGAGTCACTCTGACCGGGGAAGAGCAACAGAAGTTGGCTTCTTCAAGCAAGCTCGACATCGAAGGCTCGATGAAGCGCGCGCTGGACAAGTTGAGCCGTGTTGGCGAGTGGTTCAGTGCCGAGGTCCCCGATCTGGAGCAAACCTTCACCACTGAGGGATCTCCCGAGCGCTACTTCATCTCAATAAATGATGCGCGCATCGAGCGCATGGCGGTGGAATTAGCCAGGCTTAAGTTTGCACCAGAGGAAGAGAAGAAGAGTTCCGGCTTCCTCGGTCGCATTTTTGGTCGTTAACTTTCTGCTGCCGCCTTCGCGCAGCGCATCCCGTCCAGCGCGGCACTGACAATGCCACCGGCGTAACCGGCACCTTCGCCACAGGGAAAAAATCCCGCCACATCTGGATGCTGTAGGCTGTCCTGGTCACGCGGGATGCGGACCGGTGAGCTCGTACGGGTCTCAAACCCCACCAGGTTGCAATCTTCAGTCACGTAGCCGTGCATCTGGCGGCCGAAAATCTCCAGACCGCGGCGAAGGCGCGCGACCACCCAAGAGGGCAAAATTTCATCGATCCTTGCCGCCTGAATGCCCGGGAAATAACTTGTCTTCGGCAAATCCTGCGAAGACTTGCCCGTCATGAAATCGGTCACTCTCTGTGCGGGAGCAATCTGGCCACCTCCACCATGCTGCTTGGCGGCTTGCTCCAGGGCTTTCTGAAAGGCAAGGCCTGCGAGTACACCGTGTTCCTTGCGAAAACCCTCCGTATCTTCCGGCTCGACCGTGACGACCATACCGCTGTTGGCAAAGGGGGAGTCGCGCCGGGCCAAGCTCATTCCGTTGACCACGACTTCGTCGTTTTCCGTTGCCGCGGGGACGATAAAGCCACCCGGGCACATGCAGAAGGAGTGAACGCCGCGTCCGTCGATCTTGGTGGCCAGCCGATAACTCGCGGCCGGCAGAAGGCGAGGGCGTTCCGAACCGCGGGGCAAATGATATTGAAGGCTGTCGATGAGCGGCTGCGGATGCTCGATGCGTACACCGACGGCAAACGGCTTTTGTTCGAGACGGAGCTCCTCTTTCTGCAGCAAGTGGTAGATATCCCTGGCGGAGTGGCCCGTTGCCAGAATTAATTTTCGCGTGGCGAACTCACGCCCGTCGGCGGTCCGAACGCCGGCAACACGATTTTGCGATAACATGAATGCGGACACTTTCGCTCCAAAATGGACTTCGCCGCCTGCTTTGCGGATGGACTCGCGCATCGCCATCACAACTTTGGGAAGGAGGTTAGATCCGATGTGCGGGTGGGCGTCGACGAGAATACGATCGGGGGCACCATGGGCCACAAGGGTTTCATATACCTTTCGCACCGGACCACGTTTGGTTGCACGCGTGTAGAGCTTACCGTCGGAAAAGGTCCCGGCGCCGCCTTCACCAAAACAATAATTGGAGTCTTCGATCACACGGCCTTCTTTTAGAATCGGCCCCAGGTCGAAGCGCCGGGCGGAGGCGTCTTTGCCACGTTCGAGCACGATCGGCTTCAGGCCGAGTTCGAGGCATTCCAGCGCGGCAAACATTCCTGCCGGGCCACAACCCACAATCAAAACGGTTTCCGGAGAAGCCGAAAGGGCCGGGTAGTTGCAGCTTGGTGCCGCTTCAGGCGCGAGCGGCTCGTCAAGGCCGACTTCGTAGCGCAACTGCACCTTTATCTGCCGCTGGCGGGCGTCAATCGAATGCTTACGAAGACGCAGCTCCCGAATCCGATCCACCGGGATATCCAGCTTTGACGCGACGGCACTTCTCTGTGCCTCAGCGCTCTCCGAATCCTCCAGCGGCAGAACTACGTCGACCACCGGCGGTGGCGATGCATCGACCCGCTCAGTCACCGAAAGTCTTCCCGTTCCATCCCCACATGTTCGGTTCGACGTTATGGAAATTGATGTAGACTCGATCCCTCCGCACTTCGACCGCCAGGCTGAGCCGCTCGCATAGTTCCTTGCTCAGGTTGGAGGTGGCATCTTCAGGAAGGCGAATACTGTGGAGGTTAATAAATACAGTAGGCTCGCTGTTTCCCGCCATCGTCATTTTAGAACTCGTCCAGCTGGTCATCACGTAATCCTCCGACTTTTCCAAAAGCTCCGCAGCGGCTTTGGAAAGAGTTTGGAGCGCGTTGTTTTTCTCCGCGTCAGACAGCGGAATATTCGATGTAACTTGAATGAGTGGCATGGTTATTTGTATTCAGCTTTGAGGTATTGCACGACGGAAGGGATAGCCTCGATCATGGCATCCCGGCAAGCGCTGTAGGCGGCAAAGTCCTGCCCGATCGGGTCAGGAATTTGATCGCCTTGCTCCACATCCATAAAGCCCCGTAGCAGGTGGACGCGTTCGGGCAGTTTGGGATAGTAGTGATGAAGCACATCTATATGGGAACTCGTCATTCCAAAGATCGCGAAAGCATTTTCAATCAGCTCATCGGTCAGCGGCTGACTCTTGTGTTTGGTGAGATCAAGTTGGACCTTTTTTAACGCGGCGACCGAATTTTTCGAAGCGGGGTCGCCGTAGCCGGCGGCAACGCCTGCAGAGAGCACTTCGAGTTGGTTCAGGGGCTCACCTTCCGCGGCCAGGGCGTGCTGGAGAAGTTTCTCCGCCATCGGACTGCGGCAGACATTGCCGGTGCAAATCATTAAGATGAGGTTACGTTCCGACATAAATCCAAGTATCAGCTGCGGTTGAGTTCGCGGTATCCAATATCACGACGAAGGTATTTATCTTCAAATTCAATCTGATCGCAAACAGAATAAGCAATCTCGGCGGCCTGCTGAAGTGTTGGTGCTTGTCCGCTGATGCCGAGGACCCGCCCACCAGCCGTCATAATCGTCCCGTCCTCGGAGCGCTTGGTGCCGGCATGGACGATGGCGGCACCTTCCGGCAGCTCATCCGGGAAAGTGATCGGATTCCCTTTGGCATACTTGCCGGGGTAACCACCGGCCGCCAAAACGACAACGATCGCCGCACCTTCCTTGAATGTAATATCCTTCGGCAGGGACTGACCTTTGGCCGAAGCCAAAAGGATGGGCACGAGGTCGGCATCCAGCATGGGAAGCAGGACCTGTGTCTCGGGATCGCCGAAACGGACGTTATACTCCAGAACTTTGACACCGGTTTCTGTCAGCATGACTCCGGCGTATAATGTGCCGCGGTAGTCGATACCATCCGCCTTGAGCCCAGCGAGAGTAGGGCGGATGACTTGTTCTTCAATTTCAGCCTGCATCGCAGGAGTCATCTTGCTGGTGGGCGTGTAGGCTCCCATGCCGCCCGTATTGAGTCCGGTATCCCCCTCGCCGGCACGTTTATGATCCTGACTCGGCGGCAGGCAGAGATAATCTTCGCCCGAAGCAACGACATGAATGGAGGCTTCTTCGCCGTAAAGAGTCTCTTCGATAACAATTTCCTGGCCACTGCTGCCGAAGGCGTCGCCCTCCAGCATATCCTTGACCGCGGCAATAGCCTCGTCCTGGGTCTCCGCCATGATCACGCCTTTTCCTGCAGCAAGACCGCTGGCTTTGATCACGATCGGTGCCGGATGCTCCTGCAAATAGGCGAGGGCGGGGGCCACTTCCGTAAAAGTGGCGTAGGCTGCAGTCGGTATGGAATGACGGGCAAAGAAGTCCTTACAAAAAGCTTTGCTTGATTCCAATTGGGCGCCGAGCCGATTCGGTCCGTAGGCCGGAATCCCCGCGTCCTGCATAGCATCGACCAATCCGAGACTGAGCGGCACTTCCGGCCCGACCACGACGAGGCCGATTGACTGCTCTTCGGCCAGCTTGACCAATCCATCGATGTCCTCGACGGCCACATCGTAACAGTCGATCTCTGCCGCCATCCCGCCATTGCCAGGCGAGGCAATGACACGTTCCGCCTGTGGGCTTTGGCGGCACTTCTGGACCAGGGCGTGTTCACGCCCGCCGGATCCGATGACTAAAATATTAATTTTCGATTGGTCTGACATAGGCCGGAGAAGTTTCCAGATGCAGCAGTGGAGGTAAAGTGCTTTTCTCTGATATCCTCAAAGCCTTTAGAAGAAGGTTGAATTTTTCCTGAGGTGCGTGATTTTAGCCCGTTTCACCAATCTATGACCGATCTGAACCATACGCGCAATTTCTGCATCATCGCCCACGTCGACCATGGCAAGACGACGCTCTCGGACCGCATCCTCGAGCTGACCCGCACTGTTGAAATGCGTGAGATGAAGGATCAGCTCCTGGATTCCATGGATCTTGAGCGTGAGCGGGGCATCACAATCAAGAGTCACCCGGTATCCATGGTCTACCGCGCCAGAGACGGTAAAGATTACACCTTCAATCTGATCGACACTCCCGGCCACGTGGACTTTTCCTACGAAGTTTCGCGCAGTCTTGCCGCCTGCGAGGGGGCGATGTTGTTGATCGATGCCGCACAGGGTGTCGAAGCCCAGACAGTGGCCAACGCCCATCTCGCGGTGGAGCAGGGCCTCGAAATCATTCCCGTCATCAACAAGGTCGATTTACCCAGCGCGGATGTGCCGGCAATCCAGCACCAAATCGAGGATGTGCTGGCGATTCCGGCTGAAGAGGCAATTCTGACCAGTGGTAAAAGCGGCCTCGGGGTAGAAGACCTCATGGAAGCGGCTGTCGCGCGTGTGCCCAAGCCCCGCTGGGCCGAGGTGAACGGCCTGCGCGTGCTGATTTTCGACTGTATCTACGATACGTACAAAGGCGTCATATGCTACGTCCGCGTTTTCTCCGGTTCCGTCAAGACGAACGACCAGATCATGACCATGAGCGACGGAATGAAAGCCCAGGTCAAAGAAGTCGGCAAATTCTCGCCGGCCATGACCAAGCAGGACGAACTCGTTGCCGGCGATGTGGGCTACATCGTCACCAACATTCGCGACGTCGCCGAGATCAAGCTGGGAGACACAATCACCCTGGCTGCAACGCCTGCCGAGGAAATGCTGCCCGGATATAAGGAAGTCAGTCCGATGGTTTTCAGCGGAATTTATCCGATCGATACCAGCGACTACAATAAACTGAAGGCCAGTATGGGGAAGTTGCGTCTCAATGACGCTGCTTTTGTCTATCAGTCCGAAAACTCGGTCGCGCTTGGCTTCGGCTTCCGTTGTGGTTTCCTCGGTCTGCTGCACATGGAAATTATCCAGGAGCGCATTCGCCGGGAATATGACCTTGATGTCATTTCGACGTACCCGAGCGTGGTTTATCATGTCACCAAAACAGACGGTGATACGCTGGAGGTACATAATCCTGTTTACCTGCCGGATCCCTCCGAGATCGGCCACATCGAGGAGCCGATGATTGTCGCTTCGATACATATCCCCAGCACCTCCATCGGTGATGTCCTGGCGCTGGTTTCGGAGAAACGGGGGCTCTGCGAGCATACGGAAACGATCGACGGAACCCGCGTCATGCTCGTCTGCCGCTTGCCGCTCAATGAAATCCTCGTCGATTTCAACGACCGCCTGAAAAGCATCACCCATGGCTACGGCTCCATGGACTACGAAATGGCAGGTTACGAGGAGGCCAAACTTTGCCGTCTGGACATCATGGTCAACGGGGAGCCGGTGGATGCCTTTGCCTCGATTGTACACAAAGATAAAGCCGAGGGCAGGGGGCGCGCCCTCTGCAAACGCCTGAAAGAGATTCTGCCGCGCGAGATGTTCAAGATCGCGATTCAGGCAAGTGTTGGCGGTCAGGTCATCGCGCGGGAGACGATCAGCGCATACCGCAAGGACGTGACCGCCAAATGTTACGGCGGGGATATTTCGCGAAAGCGCAAGCTGCTCGAGAAGCAAAAAGAGGGTAAAAAACGGATGAAAAACATCGGCAACGTATCCATCCCTCAGGACGCCTTCATCAAGATCCTCAAAAATAGTGACGGAGGTTCTTAACCAGCGGATTTGCACCGTAAAAATCATACCGGACCGGCATTATAGATTCGCTTCATCACGGTTCATGCCTAGTCACAAAGAGTTACCGAAAACCAGTACATGAAAAAGCTTCGAAAACCGGCCAAAGAGCTTCTCCAGTCAGCCAGCAAGATCTATCATTACCGGCGGGACGTGATTTCGGAAGCGCGGCTTCATGATCTGGATAAAGCCGTGAATGAGGTACAGTCGCAACTCAAGGCCGAGGATAGCCTGAAGCTGAAGGCTGCCATGGAGCGCCTTGACGCGCTGCTTAAAAAGATTGGTGGCAAGATGTATCCCAAGACCTTCTTGAACGATAACATCGAGGTGGCGCTGGTCGCCGCCATCATTGTGATCGGCATCCGGACATTTTTCTTTCAGCCCTTTATCATACCGACGAATTCGATGTATCCCACATACAGCGGGATGAATGCCGAAGTTTATGAAAAGGGCGAGGGCGAACCCGGCGCCTTGAACAAACTCTTCCGGCTCGCCACGCTCGGGGCGCGTCACAAAGCCGTCGTCGCCAAAAACAGTGGTCCAATCGAACTGCCGGTAGCCGTTGCACCGGACGGACGATTACAGTTTTACGTCGAACCAGTCAAAGGACGCAAATTCCTGGTGGTCCCTACAACCCGGGCGAAATTTTTCATCTTTGTGGACGGCGAGCCTCACCATGTTGTCGTGCCGATGGAATTCGCGTCCGAGATGAACACGGTGATTCGTGACGCCTTCAACATTGATGGGCATGAGCTGCTGCGTCAGCCGGGCAACAACAAATACGCCATCATGCGACTGCAACAACGCGCGGAGGCCGGCGAGGATCTTTTACGCTTCGATATTACCTTGGGCGACGCATTGTTTGTCGACCGCCTGACGTATCATTTCCGCAAACCAAAAGCCGGGGAGCCGTTCGTTTTTCGTACCGATGACATTCAGCAGGAAATCGGCAAACACAGCGGCGATTACACCAACAAATACTATATCAAGCGGTTGGCCGGTGTCGCAGGTGAGACCTTGGAGATTCGCGACGGAACGCTGCTGGTGGATGGCCAACCGCGCGGCGAAGTTGAAGCATTTGGTCGCAATGCGCGACGCGAAGGTGAATACCAGGGGTATATCAATCAGGACTTGCTGGCTGAGGGCCGTGAAATGAAAATTCCGGAAGGAAAATTTGTCGCCCTGGGAGATAACTCCGGAAACAGCCTCGACAGTCGCTACTGGGGATTTGTCCCGGAGAAGGCTGTGATCGGGAAGGCTTTCTTTATTTATTTCCCATTCACCAAACGCTGGGGCGTTGCGGAGTGAAACTCAGCTGCGCCAGGCAGAAAGTCCTTAACCAAGCCCGCAAATCATCATATCTTACGCACAATATATATTATGTCTAATTTATATTTTCGCGTTTAACCATTCTTGGTATCAACTATCGACTATCCCGCGACTCGAACTTATCCGGGCACACAACCCTCATTGATCTTATAGCACCACACATAAAGATTCATGAATTCAGACACTCCCCTCTATAATTGGTTGAACGAACGAATGGCTGGCGCGCTGCTGCACGTCAGTTCCTTACCTTCTTCGACAGGTATTGGTAATCTCGGTGCCGGTGCCTACAAATTTGTCGATTTCCTGGAAAGCACCGGATTGAAAATCTGGCAGATATGCCCCCTGGGGCCAACCGGCTATGGCGATTCACCTTACCAGTGTTTCTCCGCCTTCGCCGGCAACCCCTACTTTATTGATCTGGAACCGCTGATTGAAGCCGGGCTGCTGGCGGACCGGGACGTAGCTCCCCTGCGTGAACTTCCGCAAGGTCAGGTCGACTACGGTTGGCTCTATTCCGAGTTTTGGCCCATTCTTGATGCGGCCTATGCGGCATTCGCGCAAAGCGGAGCCGATGAACTCCTGGATTACGGCAGTATTGCGGCATTCCGCGACAAACAGGCCTACTGGCTTGAGGATTATGCCCTCTACACGGCAATCAAAGCAGAAAATAAGGGCGCGTGCTGGCTGGATTGGCCCGAGCGTGACCGTGACTACAAAAAAGCCAGGAAACGCCGCAAGACAAAGGCACTCAAGGCGTCGATGGAGGCACAAATCTTCTTTCAGTACGTGTTTTACGCTCAGTTGGGAAAGCTCCGGGCCTACGCTGGCGAAAACGACGTTCAAATTCTGGGCGATCTCCCTATTTTCGTAGCTTTGGACAGTGCGGATGTTTGGTCCCACCCGGAACTATTCCAGCTCGATAATAAGTTGCAGCCGTCTGCAGTAGCCGGCGTTCCGCCCGATTATTTCTCGAAAGACGGTCAGCTCTGGGGCAACCCACTCTACGACTGGAAAAAGCACGTCGCATCCGGCTTCGAATGGTGGATTGAGCGAATCCAGTCCACCCTTTCCTTTTACGACATCATTCGCATCGATCACTTCCGTGGTTTTGAATCCTACTGGTCGGTACCTGCCGGAGAAACGACGGCCCGCAATGGCAAATGGATCAAAAGCCCGGGGCTCGAACTTTTCCATGCGATTAAAGATGCCTGCCTGGATGCGCGGATCGTTGCCGAAGATTTGGGTGTGATTACTCCCGAAGTAACTGCTCTGCGCAAAAAGACCGGCCTCCCCGGAATGGCCGTTCTACAGTTTGCTTTTGGCGGCGAGGATGACAATGCCTACCTGCCTCACAATGTAACGCCCAACAGCGTCATTTACACCGGCACGCACGATAACGACACCACGGTTGGATGGTATGCATCAGAATCCGAACCCGTCCGTGATCACGTTCGTCGTTATCTCAGTATCCCCGGAGATGATATCGCTTACGACCTCATTCGTGCCGCTGTAAGATCGACGGCAAACCTGGCGGTGGTCCCGCTACAGGACTTTATGCAGCTCGATGACAGTGCGCGCTTAAACAAGCCGGGCTCAGCCGCGGGAAATTGGCAGTGGCGTTACCTTCCCGAACAGCTTGATGAGCTGTCTGCGGAACGAGCCCAGAACATTCGCGACCTGCTTTCCAGCTACGGTCGTTGATTGATGCACGGATCATGTCCCTGAGCTAAGTTTGCCCGAAAAGTCGACCGGTGGCAGATAAGAACAAGATGAAACGACGCTCCTTCATGCATAGTATGGGCAGTGTTAGTCTGGCTCATTTATCGGGCCTAGGCTGCGCGTCACGCTCCGCATCCAGCACCAGTATCGACGCCCTCTTTCGTAGTGATAACCCTCAACTGCTAGGTTTGGCGAAACGAGTGATGGAGAAATGCGTCCTCGACAAGGTTCGCGAACCGACCCCGCCACTGGAACGAACCTGGATCGCTCCCGGCGGTCCGCATTATCTCGGACAATGGATTTGGGATACCATGTTCGTGGTCGATTTGATGAGTTTGATGCCGGAAAAGAAGGGCGTCATCCGTGACGTTTTTCACAATTATTGGGACTTTCAGGACCGCTGGAACCAAACTGCACCTGACTATGCCCGGGACATGATAACTGTGGCCATTAAAACAGAGCCCCAGGAGCAACGGCAATTCTCTCAGATCCCCATCCTCGCATGGGGCCTTGAGCGGGTATATCAAAGAAGCGGTGACAAAAAACTGGTTCGCCAATGTATCGGTCGTCTCGAAAAATGGCATGACTGGTATTGGCGCGAACGAGACCTGCATAACAACGGCCTGATCACCGTCGGCGCTTACACCGGGAAGCTCCAGCACGCTCGCTGGGAGACCTTCGATTACGAGTGCAACATGGACGACCTGCAGATGACGCCCCACCCTTATCGCAAGGGTCCGGATGAAGGTCCGTGGTATGGGGATATCTGCGTGCCCGGAAACAACGCCTATCTCATCATGGGCGAACGCAGCTTGATACGTTTAGCCAGGCTGGCCGGAGATGAGGCAATGGCGAAGCGACGACAGGCACATGTCGACAAAGGAGTCGAGGGCATGCGGAAATACCTTTGGGATGAAGAAGCCGGGACCTTTCTCTCTGCCAAACGTGATACGCTCGAGAAAATCCCGGTAGCCACGATCGGCAGTTGGATACCACTCACAGCCGGCGTACCGACACAGGCAATGGCGAATCGTATGGCGGAGGTTCTATCAACTCCGGCATGGCAGACCCCACTCCCCTTGCCTACGGTTGACCGTACCGACCCCCGCTGGAAGTCGAATGCATTTTGGCGCGGCGATGTCTGGCCCTCAACTAACTATCAAATCGCATCGGGTCTGGCGGCTTACGGCCATAACGACTTGGCCGCAAAGATTGCGGACAAGACGGTCTCGAATGCCCTCAAACACGGACTGAGTGAGCACTATGACTCAATCAGCGGGAAGCCGCTGGGTGTACCCGACTACTCAATGGCCAGCACCATTTTAACCATGATGCTGGATGGCTTGACCGACAAGCACCGCTTGTCTCTGCGCGACTAGGCAAGAATCCCCGGTCGAGTTAAATGAGGTCCTTGATTGCTGTGTATGCGAGACCGTGAGCTTCAGCCACAGCTTTGCACGTCACCTTACCGGCGTAGGTATTGACGCCGGTGGCAATTGCCCGCGAACCGGCTACCGCCTTTTCCAATCCGGAGTCTGCGATCTGAAGACCGTAAGTCAGGGTCGTGCCGGTCAGCGCAAGGGTCGAAGTGAGCGCGACCGCACCCGGCATATTGGCCACACCATAGTGCAGGATGTTATCGACCATATAGACAGGGTCATCGTGAGTAGTCGGATGAATCGTCTCGATACACCCACCCTGGTCAACCGCGACATCCACAATGACCGAACCGGGCCGCATCATGGCCAGGTGCTCACGACGGACAAGACGGGGCGCACGGGCACCTGGGATTAGCACTGCACCGATCAGCACATCGCACTCGGAAAGGACCTGTTCGATATTCGCTTCCGTGCTGTATAATGTGCAGATTGAAGAACCGAAAATATCATCCAGATAGGCCAGGCGCCTGGCGTTGACGTCCAGGATAGAAACATCCGCGCCGATACCCACAGCGATTTTTGCCGCGTTGGTCCCCACGACTCCCCCGCCGATAATCGCAACCTTACCGCGGCGCACACCGGGCACACCCCCCAGCAGGACGCCACCTCCGCCGTAATGCTTTTCAAGATACTTGGCACCCTCCTGCACAGAGAGACGCCCGGCGATCTCACTCATCGGCACCAGGCAAGGCAGCGTTTTGTGCTCCTCGATGGTTTCGTAGGCAACCGCTTTGACTTTCTTTTCCAGAAGGAGGTTCGTCAAATTCTCCTCGGCGGCCAAATGTAGGTAGGTGTAAATAATCTGCCCCTCCCGCATGAGGGCGCACTCTTCCGGTTGTGGCTCCTTCACCTTAATCACCATATCGGCTTCTGCAAATAATGCCTCCGCGTTGGGCAGTAATTTGGCCCCGACTTCCGTGTAGGCGGCATCGGAAAACCCTGCCTGTTCCCCGGCAGAACTTTCCACAAATACACTATGCCCGTGGGCCATGTAGGATTTCGCATCCGCGGGGGTTAAGCCAACCCGGTACTCATGCTTTTTTATTTCTTTGGCGACGCCGATCTTCATAGGATTCGTTGCTGGTGTTTAAAGTGTCCGAAAACAGCAGGTACAATACCAATAGCTGGTAATAATCGAGTCAACAGACATCCATGATCAAAGCACAACCCGTGCATCTGCCTTGGTCTTTCGCAGAAGGAGAGTCTTAAGCTGTCCGATATCCTCGAAACGAAGGAGCGTTAAAATCGTCAAATAGCTGATGACGCCGGCAGGTATGCCGCAGACGACCAAAACAGCGTTCATGATTTTATCGTTCTCGAGTACGATAAAACTCTGGCAAAGTAATATGCTGGCAATGACGGCGCAGGCCATGACGATCGCCGCCGAACCGATCTGCAGCAGCGGCTTCATCATGTAACGCACACGTATGGCCGCCACGCTCCGTGAGAGCCCCCGCCAGAGCAAACAGGCCTGCACCATGGCGGCGATGATGTTCGCCGCGGCCAGGCCGGCGGCGCCAAAGAACTGCATCAGCAGGTAACCGCTAACCGCGTTGATGACCAGGCAGAAACCTGCCACACGGACCGGTGAGACCATGTCTTTGCAGGCATGAAGCCCCCGCGTGGCGAACGTCGCCAGAGAATAAAACGGAAGCCCGACTGCATAGATAATCAGCAGCGGTGCGGTTGCTGCCACGTCTTCGAGATTGAAATTTCCCCAGTTGAAAAGCAGCGCCAAAATCGGCTCGGCCAGAACCAACAAGCCGACTCCGGCCGGTATCGAAATCGCCAGGATAAGCCGTACTCCCTGGTTGAATGAAATGGCAAAACCGTCTTTGTCCCGATCGGAAACGGCACTTGCCAGCAGAGGAAAAAACACGGTAACCACAGAGATCGTAAACACGCCAAGCGGGAGCTCCATGAGCCTGCTGGCCAGGTAAAGAACGGAAACCGATGATTCATCCAGGCTAAAAGCCAGTAATCTCGAAACCAGGATGTTGACCTGTAAAATCGCCGCCCCCATCAGGCCGGGCAGAAAGAGAGCCCACACCTGATCCAGGGATTCCGACGAATCTCTAGCCAATTTCGGCCGCCATCCCTGCCGGAAAAGATCCCAGGCCGGAAGTGCCAACTGCAGAAGCCCCCCCATTAATACGCCGCCGCAGAGAAGATGGACTACTTTTTGGTGTTCACTCCCGAAGAACCACGCCACCGCCAATGAACCGATCATGCTCAAATTGAGGAGCACGGGCGTCAGCGCCGCGGCGGCAAACCGCCCAATCACATTCAAACCAGCCGAAACGATCGCCGCCAAGCAGATGAATATCATGTAGGGAAGCAAGACCACCGATAGGTCCGCCCCGAGCATCCAACGGCCTTTCAACACCCCCAAACTATTTAACACAGCCAGAATCACGATGCCGCCGGTAACTGTGGCCAGTAAAATGGCGCAAACCCGCAGTAACACCTGATTGAAAAAGTGAAAAGCCACCTGCCTCCCCTGCTTTTTCAAAACATCGGTAAAGACCGGAACTACGGCGGAGGTCAATGCGCCCTCCCCGAGCAAGCGTCGAAAGAGATTTGGCAGGGTGAATGCCAGGATAAACGCGGAATTCCAGATACTGGTGCCCAGTGCCGCGAAGATCATGATGTCCCTGACCAAGCCCAAAACGCGGGAGCCAATGGTACTCAGGCTAATCACGGCGATGTTACGGAAATTCTTTAGCATATTTGGCGGAGCCTGTGATAGAAACTACTTCGCAAATAATTTTGGCAATTGTATATTTTCTGCTCTTAGTCTGTTTTGTGCAGTTCATTAAGGAACTGCTCATCGCTTTCCAAATTCTTCAATCAACCACTTTACCTATGCCTCTTATTGCCAAATTAACAGAGCGCTTGAAGCGCCACCCAAAACGCGTTGTTTTTCCGGAAGGTAGCGACCCCCGCATTCTGCAGGCGGCCCGCAAATTTGCCACACGTCAGCTTGGTATCCCCATTCTGCTGGGGGACCGTGCTAAAATTAAATCGAACGCCGAGAAGCTCGACATCAGTCTGGACAAGATACGCGTAATCGAGCCCCGCCGCAGCGATGAGTGGGATTCCTTTGTCACAAAATTCCACGGACTACGCCGATTTAAAAACTTAAAGGGCAAAGACATCGGCGAGTATTTGGAGAATACCAATTACTTCGCCACCATGATGCTGGCGGTGTCCCAGGCCGATGCCATTGTTTCCGGCGCTACCAGCGCGGCATCGAGCGCACTACGACCATTGCTTCAGATCATCCCTCTTCAGGATGAGATTTCGACAGTCTCCTCTTTGAATATTTTTGATTTGGAAGACCCTGACACCGGAAAGGACCGGGAATTATTTCTGGCGGACTGTGCCGTCGTACCCAATCCCACCAGCGAGCAACTGCGCGATATCGCCGTCACCACCGCGGCACTCAACTACCACCTGACGAATACGCCCCCCAAGGTGGCTCTCCTCAGTTACACCAGTAAGAGCGTCACCAGTAAAAACGCGACCGTGGCGAAAATGAAGGCAGCCACGGAACTCGCCCGCAGGAAAGCAAGGGAGCTGGGAATCCCGATGGAAATCGACGGTGAACTACAGGTTGACGCGGCATTGGAAAGCTCGGTGGCCCAAGCCAAGAAGATCGAAGGCCCCGTCGCCGGACAGGCCAACGTGCTGATTTTCCCGGATCTGCATTCGGCAAACATTGCATCCAAACTTGTCGACGTTCTGACACGGGCAAGAAACTACGGTCCGATTCTGACCGGATTAAGCAAACCTGCTGCAGAAATCAGCCGCGGTGCCACTGCCAGCGATATCTTTGGTACTGCCGTGATGGTGGCCTCACAGGCAATCGACCACAAGCTGCTCTACCCGACAGACCAGGATGAACTGAATGAGGACGTGACCAAGATTGATTAATTCCCGTACGGAATTTGAATGGTATGCCTGAGCAAGACAACAAACCTGCGGTTATCTCATCGCGCAAAGAGCTGCTGACCGCTCCGAAAAACAGCTCAACCAAGCGCATCTTCATTGCGGCGACCCGCATGAACGACGGGAAGACGACAACCAGTCTGGCCTTGTTTTCCGCACTTCAGAGTATCACCGAAAAAGTCGGTTTTATCAAACCGGTCGGGCAGCGGTTCGTTGAACTGGACGGGCACCAGATTGACGAAGACTCTTTTCTTCTCAATCAAACCTTCGATGTAAAGGTACCGATACAGGCGATGAGCCCGATCGCCATTCATCACAACTTTACCCGAGAATACCTGGACAATCCGGATGAGAGTCAAGCCAAGTTGATCGATACGATGTGCCGGGCGTTTGACCGGGCGGCCTATGAAAAAGAGTATATTATTATCGAAGGCACCGGGCACGCCGGAGTCGGATCCGTTTTCAATCTCTCGAATGCGGATGTCGCCCGGCAACTCGATGCCAAGGTGATTATTATCGCCAAAGGGGGTATCGGCAGACCCATCGATGAGATTGCCCTGAACAACGCCTTATTCAAGGCTGCGGGTGTCGAGGTGATTGGCGCGATCATAAACAAGGTGCTCCCCAGCAAAATGGAGGACGTGCAAAAATACTGCCAAAAGGCTCTGGATCGGATGGGCATCCCCTTGTTGGGATGTTTGCCCGTGGAAAAACAACTGACCCGCCCGAACTTAAGCCAGATTGTTGAAGAAGTGAACGGTCGCTGGATTAACGGCCACGAGCACGGACACCGGGAGCGCATCAACCGGGTGATCATCGGGGCTATGGCCGCGAAAGGACTGCTCGATCTGTTGCAACGGGGCACACTTATCATCACACCCGGGGACCGTGAGGATATCATTTTATCTGCGATCGCGGCGGAGGGAGTGACCACAGAGCGTACGATTTCCGGGATTATCCTCACCCGTAACGTCCTCCCCCATCCCAAGCTGATGGAGATGATCGCCAAAACGAGAATCCCCGTCGTTGTGTGCAGTGATGAGAGCTATAAAGTGGCTTCTCTGGTCAATAACATGACCGTAAAGACTCAACCCGAGGACGAAGATAAAATTCCTATTATTAAGGACCTGATAAAAAAGAACATCGATATGCAGGCGATCCAAGATGCATTTGATTCGCGACCCGATGTGAACCCTTAACGTGATAACAATAAAATCATGCCAAAAAAAACCAAACCAACTTTTGAGGAGGCCGTACAGCGCCTCGAAGAACTGATTGAGTCCATGGAAGACGGCAGTTCCCCATTGACCGAATTGGTTGCGAAATACGAGGAAGGCTCTAAGCTTTTGAAGGAATGCCAGTCACAACTACAAGAGGCGGAACTGAAAATCGAAAAGCTCAATTTGAAGACGGGTGAACCTGAACCATTCAGCAGCGAGGAGGAGGAAAGCTAGGGCGATCTTATTTTAATATGTCACTGCTTGAACAGATACAATCCCCTGAGGACGTAAAAAAGCTCGATTACGCAGAGTTACCTGCACTCGCTCAGGAGATTCGAGAGCGAATTATTGCCACAACATCGAAGAATGGAGGTCACATCGGTCCAAATCTTGGTGTTGTCGAGCTGACGATTGGGCTGCACCGGGTATTTAACACCCCGAAGGATAAGTTTGTCTTCGACGTTTCCCACCAGGGCTACGTGCACAAGCTGCTCACAGGGCGCAATGGCGAGTCTTTTGACAAAATTCGTCTCAACGACGGGGTTAGTGGTTTTCTTTCCCGACACGAAAGCGAGCATGACGCATTCGGAGCGGGCCACGCCGGGACTGCACTTTCGGCCGCTCTCGGCATGGCCAAAGCGCGGGATTTAAACGGTACGGATGAGCACGTGGTCGCACTCTGTGGCGACGCCGCATTTACCTGTGGGATTACCATGGAAGCGCTGAACAACGTGGCCAGCACGACAAAGCGCATGATCATCATCCTGAACGATAACAAATGGTCGATTGCGAAAAACGTTGGCGCCCTCCCCCGTTACTTCAACGAGCTGATCACCAATCCGGTCTACAACCGTCTTAACGACGATATCGAACAACTGCTGCATAAGGTTCCGGGCGGCGAATCACTGATCAACTTCGGCTCCAAGTGGAAAAAGGAAACCAAGGATTTTTTTGTATCCTCCTCGCTTTTTGAAAAGTTTGATGTCCGCTACATCGGCCCGATCGACGGTCATGATTTAAAACAAGTTGAGCATTACCTGGAGTTCGCCAAGCAAGCGGAACAGCCCGTTCTGCTGCATGTGCTGACCACAAAGGGCAAAGGATATGACGTCGCGCTGGAGAGTCCGGAACGCTTTCATGGTGCCAGCCCATTTGATGTGAAAACCGGCCGCGGGACACCTTCACCGGCAGGTACCCCACCAAAATATCAGGACGTGATGGGACAAACCCTGGTTAAACTGGCCAAAGAAGACACAAAAGTTGTCGGCATAACCGCGGCCATGCCTTCCGGAACCGGGCTCAATATCCTGGAAAAAGAGCTACCGGAACAATTTTTCGACGTGGGCATCGCGGAAGAGCACGCGGCCCTGTTTGCCGCGGGCATGGCCACGAATGGACAACACCCGGTCTGCGCGATCTATTCCACCTTCCTGCAGCGCGCATACGACCAGATAATCCATGATATTGCCCTGCAAAATCTTCCCGTACTCTTCTGCATGGATCGCGCGGGCTTATCCCCTAACGATGGTGCGACCCACCACGGTGTCTTTGATATTGCTTACCTTCGCTGCGTGCCCGGCGCTTTGATGATGGCGCCCGCGAATGAGGACGAACTTGCTGACATGATGGCTACGGGGCTTCGCTGGCAGGGGCCGGCATTCATCCGTTACCCGCGTGGAAATGCGGCAGGCGTCCCGATGAAGCACTTCCCCGAACCCATTGAGGTCGGAAAATCAAAACGTATTCAATCCGGGAACGATATCGATATTTGGGCCCTTGGTACCATGCTGGCGGATGCCGAAAAGGTGGCCGCCCGACTGAGCGAACATGGAATCACGGCCGGGGTGGTGAACGCCCGCTTTGCCAAGCCGCTTGATCACGACGCGTTACGCGAATCGGCCAAAGCTCATTCACTGATTGTCACCATGGAGGACCACGTCGTCACCGGAGGTTTTGGCACAGGTTTGGCCGAGGCGCTGTTGGATTTGGATGTGTCCTGCCCGGTCTTACGCATTGGCTGGCCCGACGAATTTGTTGAACACGGAAGTTCCGTGAGTAGCTTGAGAGAAGCTTACGGGCTCAACAATGAAGCCATTACCGAGCGTATTATCCACCGCCTCAGGAAGATGAGTTCAGCTGATGTCGACATCAGTAAATGAGGGCAGTTACAGCCCTACTCGATGCCCAACTTCTTGCGTCCTTCTTCCGAGATCATGTGGGGCGTCCAGGGCGGGTCCCAGACGATGTCCACTTTAGCCTCAGCAATCTTATTGAGTGACTCGATGTTGTTTTTGACATCCTCTGCGATCACAGGGCCCATTCCGCACCCCTGAGCGGTCAGGGTCATTTTAACCTGCACGCTGTGGCGGCCGTCATCCGAAGCGGGCTCACTTATCTGCAAGTCGTAGATGAGGCCCAAATCGACGACGTTGACGGGGATCTCCGGGTCGAAACAACCTTTCATCGCTTCCCAAACATGGTCCTCGCTAAATGGTTCATCGGAGGGCGTCTTGGCCTCTTTACTGGACTGTTCGTTGAGTGCTGCCCGGGTCGTGTCTCCAAGTGCATCCAAATCTTTGCCGTCAATGCGGTATAAGCCTTGATCCGTGCGAATCGTTACCGAGCCACCTAGAGCTTGGGAAATAATGACCCGCGTTCCAGCTGGGAGCGTATGCTCGTCGCCGGATGGAATCATCGTTGCGCTGGTGTCGCGGATCAGTTGTATCTCACCGTCTAAACTCATGCTGGGAGCATCGCAAACAACGTGACTCTGTCAAACTATGTTAACCCGTCAGCTAGCACCCGAGAAATGATGGATGCTGTTCAGGCAAAAAAGGGGTTACGCTCCTTTTCAAAAGCTACTGTGGTAGGAGGCCCGTGTCCGGGGCAAACGATTGTGTTGTCGGGGAGGCCCAGGATTTTCTCGCGGATCAGATCCAGTGCCGATTTGTATCCACTGTTTACCTTTCCGATGGAACCGCAAAAAAGCGCGTCACCAGCAAAAACAACCGGTTGACTCGCCCCCTCCAGTAAGTAGCTCGTTCCACCCGGCGAATGCCCGGGAGTTTCAATCGCAGTCAAGTGCCACGACCCCAGTTCAAAGTGATCGCCCTCACGGACCGGTAACGCAGCTTCATATGGCTCAGCGGCCGGGGCATAGTTATTTGCAGTCTTTTGAGCCAGCTGATCATAGTGAACCACGTGGTCGGGGTGTGTATGCGTGAGGAATAGTTTCCAAGCGGATGAGGCGGCGCAATGGTTAGCATTCGAAAGCGATTCAAAACCGGAACCGGCATCGATTAAAGCTACACTTGCTGGGTCACCCGGCGGATGGATGGAATAACTGTTGACCGTCATGGCCGCATAACCGGGCACCGGGAAGGGAGCATTGTGCAGTTTGACCCCTTCCGGCAGAGTTGTCTCCGGCTCTGCGGCCCCCCTCGCCAGATTTACAAGGCAGTTCGGATTCAAGCCCAGCACAGGCGCAATGGATCGAGTGCCCTCCTCGGAAAAATCTCCAGAAAGAAGGGCCTCGCATTCTACAGTCGTCATCCCGGCAGCGTCTGCAAGTTCACTCGTGTTCATGTCCAAGCCACGCATCGCTTTTCCTAGCACATCGTGGTATTCATCTTCAATGGGCGGTAACGGATTCATTGTGTAATCTTAGATTTCTTCCATTACCATTTCAAACCCAACCGGGTAATTGGCACGGCATGAAGAAATAAGTCAAAAAGGATAGGCTTCAGTCCCCATACTTTGGCGCTCTCCATCAAAGATTGGGGACATGGAGCAATTAAGCTACCATGTCCCCGATGATTAACAAGATAGGTCTAGCAGGATACGAAGTGATCGAGGTCTCTAGCAAGGCTGATGTTTACGAGTTGCG